>JAEXXN010000134.1 GCA_023405875.1 Bacillota bacterium
GTACAGTGCCGAGAAAAGGGCTGATTCAGATAAATACAAGGAAATACAAGGTGCTATGGCTATAGCTGAGGCCATCAAGCTGAAAGGTCAGGCAAGCGCAGAGGCAAAGCGTGCAGAAGGTATGGCAGAGGTTGAGATAATAAGGCTCAAAGGAATTGCCGAGGCAGAAGCCATGGCGAAAAAGGCGGAGGCCTTCAAGCAGTATAACGATGCTGCGGTAACACAGATGATAATAGAAAAGCTTCCTGAAATCGCAAAGGCTGTTGCAGAACCCCTTGCAAAAACTGAGAAGATCGTTGTGGTTGATTCCGGCAGCGGGCAGAGTAAGGGTGCAGCCAGGGTTTCCGGTTACGTTACCGATATAATGGCATCACTGCCCGAAACCGTTGATGCACTTACCGGCATCAACCTTGCAGATATTTTGAAAAGGGATGCCAAGCAAGAGATAAAAGAGGTCAAGGTGGAAGGAACCACCGATAAATAGCATTTATTAACCGTTGTAAACAGTTTAAGAGCTTACTGCCGGTATAGCCGGGAGTAAGCTCTTTTCTATTTCAGCCTATTTCTTTACTACGGGTATCCATACCTCACAGCTGTAATCTTCGGCAGTGGTATCTCCCCCAGGATAGACCTCCAGCTCGGGTGCCTCTGCATGCTCGAAGCCTGTTGCAGGAAGCCACTCCTGGAATATCCTTTCGGTTACCTGCTGTATCGCTCCCGGTAAGGGCCCTACGGAAGTGAATACCGCCCAGCTTGCAGCAGGTATAGTCCTGGCTGTAAAGCTGCTGTCCGGAACACCTTCGTTGCTTTCTACCCCAATCATGTAGGACATCATTTCCTTGTCGAACTCCATTTCCATACATATCCCCAGGACTGCATTCCCCTTGCCTACAGAACAAAGCTTATCTACCGTTCCATCCTTGTTGCATTCATACCAGAACTCGGGAATCCTTCTGAAGTTCTCTCCATCCTTGCAGGAAACCTCTATCAGCTTACCGATCACATCAAAGCCTTTTCTTTCAACTATCCTATAGTCCATGTCTTTATCCCCTTTCAATGACAAATGGAAAGAAATCCTCGGATATGCTTTGAGGCTCACCCCCGGCTCGCGCGCAGCGGAAGGTGTGGTCCCATGTATCCGGCGAAAGGCTTTGGCAAAAGACTCAGGGCTGTCGTACCCATACTTCAGGGCTATGTCCAGAACTCTTGAATCTGCCGACATTGCCAGCTCCTGGGCTGCCAGGGTCAGCTTCCTTTTACGCATGTATTCGGCTACCGTCATACCCGTCAGCATATGAAACATGCGCTGGAAGTGGAAGGTTGAAGAATATGCAGCTTTTGCCGCTTCCTCAACATCCAGTTGATCCTCCATGTGCCGTTCCATATAGTCAATTGCAGCCATCATCCTATCCAACCATTCCAAAGCATTCCTCTCCTTTACCGTTATAATAACATGGGCCGCAAAAAGCTTCCTGTCTTGCCGTGCTTTTATATGACAGATGACTTCCTGGCGGGTACGGTTCTTTTTGTGTCCTGCTTCAGAAGCAGCAGCTGCTTCACATCCTTGAGCGCCTGCTCGTTTTCTACTTCAAGCATCAGCCATAGAGTCCCGTTGAAGGGCTTTGCTCCTTTGATGGTCTCCCGGACTTCGGGAGTAAGCTCTTCTGATAAAGCCTCTATTACAGGCAGCAGGTCAAGGGTTATGACAACCAGGACGACAAAGCTGTCTTTTCCTGGATAAAGAGTACACAAGGATTTCCCGGATTTCTGGTACTTCATGTTCCAGCCCGGCTTGGCGCAGCATTTGCTGTACATTATTCTGGGTTCGGATTTGTATCTCTCTTTGATGAAATTGTTGAGTTCCCTCCAAAGCTCTCTTGTGTGAGGAGCCATGTAGTTATCGATTTCAGCATAATCAGGCATATGGCTGCTATCCAGGAGCATGTCCTTTCCGGTCATATTACCGCCTCCGTACCTATAGCTTTTCTACCTTGAACCGCAGAACGGTCTGCAGCTTTTCTGCGGGAGTTTTCCGCGCGTCGGATATATATATTTCCCTGTGGGCCTTGGAGCTCCTTTTCAGTCCGTTTGTTTTACAAAACTCCTCCATCCGGCTGAAGGATGCCGGTTCACTGTCATAGGGGCCTATGTGCAGCATTTGTACACACATACCCTCTTCAATATTTCCGAAGCTGGCCCTTTCCAGCAGGGGATGCTTTGTTTTCCTCATGGTACTGTCCACTGCGGCCCAGGCTATTTCTTCCGTTAAAAAATCCGGCTGCCTTATCATTATGGTATATATCAGGCTGTCCTTATCCAATATGTCCAGTCCCCTGGCTTCAGGAGCCAGGTCCCATATCCCTTCCAGCGGAAAGACCGTGTATTCAAAATATCCCTCAGGCGTAATGCCCTTCCTGGGCAGCATCTTCACTGCATAGGAAAGTGAGTATAACACCCCTACTGCCTCAGCAAATTCCTCATTATTCGGGTTACCCTTCCCCGCAAGCATGAAAAACTTCATGGGAGGCACCGTAACGATTTCAGGCTTATCCTTAGGCAGATACAGCTTTTTGTCCTGTTTTTTCCATTCGTACTTCATAAAAGCGCCCCCTTCATGCTCCTCTATTTTACCGCCAGCATTACTTTGGTCAGAAGCTCGCTTTCCGGTACTTCTTCAGGGGAGTTGTAATAAACCTCATAGGATATCCCTGTAGCTTCCAAGCCCTTATCAGCTATCCATTTGTTCATTGCCTCATATACAGGCACCATTTCTTCATAAGGCCCTTTATACATACACTCTGCATACCTTCCTGCCGGAACCTCTGACGCTTTGATTTCACCCTTGCCTGCAAGCTGTTTGGAAACCGGGAAGCCCATCTCTACATCCAGGTTCTCCATGTCCAGGTTGTAATACGCCGTATAAGGCGCTTCTGCCGGCTGCTCTCCCAGTTCATTCAGGTACTGCATTATGCTGCCGTATGCCTTGCCTATCTCCTGCGGAAGCTTGCCCACCGATGTTGTGGTCCTTATTGCCAATACCGGCTGGGCTGCCTTTTCCTTCAACTCAATATTATAATCCATGATCCTTCCTCCTTGACTTTTTCTTGATTATAACATTGAATATATGACACCTATGTGTCATGTTTGAAAGGATCATTTTGAATATTTCTCATATACTGCTTTTGATATTTCCCCCAGTATCCTTCTTATATGCGGAGGGTCCAGGACTTCCACCCCATTGCCGAAACTCAGTATAAATCCATAGAGCCAGTTGCCTTCAGGAAACCTGGCATTTACCATAAGCCTTCCGTCCTCCTGCACCTCCGCAGCTTCACCGAACCAATCGGTAACAATACTCTGCATCTCTTTTTCAAATACAAGCTGTAATGATACCATATTCTCCGAAGTACTCCAGGGGTCTTCCCAGTCAAGCTGCTCCAGGTTTGCCTCCCTGGGCCGGTATACTGCCCCTGTTGTCCGGGGCTCCCTCATACGGGACAGCTTGAAGAGGCGAAAATCCTGCCTTTTCAGGCACCAGGCATAAAGGTACCATTTTTGCCCCTTCAATACCAGCGAGTAGGGCTCGACTCTCCGGTCGGTCCTCCTGCCCTCTGCATCGATATATATGAATTCTATTTCATTGTGATTCTCTATTGCCCTCCTGATATAAGCGGCAGTATCCCTCAACAGCTCGGTGGCTCCCCAGGGGGATAAATCGATTACTAGCTGCTTTATCTTGGTATCCAGAGTCTCAAGCTGTGATGAGGGCAAGGTGTTCCTGAGCTTTTCCATAAGGACTCCGTGCCTGCTGTCTGGTATTGTTCCTTCAAGCCCTCTCAGGGTGGATATTATAGTAGACATATCATCCTCGGTAAGCACGCTCCTGTCAAGCCTGTAGCCTTCGGCAATGCCTATCCCGCCGTTTATTCCCTGGTAGGTCACAATGGGTATGCCCGCGAGATTGATAGCCTCCACATCCCTGAGGATCGTCCTGACGGAAACCTCAAATATTTCTGCCAGCTCCTTTGCCTGCATCCTTTCCTTCCTGAGAAGCAGCACAAGTATGGAAACCAGCCTGTCCAGCTTCAAATATCATCACCTGCCCGTAAAAAATCATATATTTACAATATTTATACGCGACTTCTACCGTATAATCCTTTTATCAATATGAAATATTTTAAGCTTATCAAGAAAATAGCCTGAAGCAACAGGCACCAGGCCCAAGAGCAGCAAATACCATCTTAATATCCCGGAGGATCTGGATAAAGTCAACAGTGCAATCAATATCAAAACGCTTATAATTCTTCCGCTGTTCAATGCGATATCCTTATTGATCATGTATTCTATCCTCATATTGTTTTCATGGTTGCGGTCTATCACGTTGAAGGTGGCGGAATTCAGCTGTATCAGGAAAAAAGGAAGGAAAAAGGCATCCAACATGAT
>JAEXXN010000153.1 GCA_023405875.1 Bacillota bacterium
GTACAGCATGCTGCAATAAGTGTCCAGGTACCGTGCCCGACTTTATCCAGCACCTTCTCCCTTCTGCATGATACCCACAGAGGTATGGACAGTATAGCATCATTTCAAAGGAGCGTCAGGATATTCAATTCAATTGCCAATCATCCTTCCAATGCAGATAATATTGACAGGGTATACCCATAGGGGTATAATATACCTATACCCCTATGGGTATAAGGAAGGATGGTGCAATTGCTGAAACTATTAAAAGATGACGAAAGACGAAGGATATTATTACTTGCGGTATCTTTCGTCTCGGTCGCTGTGAGCTTCTTTAATGCAGGGAATTTACCCGTTGACGCCGCATGGGTGGCAATTCTGCTGTGCGGCATACCCATCATCAAGGGGGCTATTGTCGGCCTTGTTACCGAGTTTGACGTTAAAGCGGATGTTCTGGTATCCATCGCTTTAATTGCTGCAGTTATCATTGGTGAGGTCTTTGCCGCCGGAGAGGTGGCCTTTATTATGGCAATCGGCGCATATCTGGAAGAACGCACTGTGGCAAAAGCCCGTGCAGGTATTGAAAAGCTGGTACACCTCACCCCGGCGACAGCAAGGGTTGTCAGGAATGGTGAAGAACTTGTTATTCCCGCCGAGCAGGTCAAAGTCGGTGATGTTTTGCGTGTGCTCGCGGGCGAAACCATCGCTGTGGACGGTATCATCACAAGCGGTCAAACCTCCGTTGACCAGTCGGTGATGACAGGAGAAGCTCTGCCGGTTGACAAGAGTGCCGGTGATGAGGTTTCCAGCGGTACGGTCAATCAGTTCGGCACATTCGATATGAAGGCCGCAAAGGTTGGCGAGGATAGCTCTCTGCAAAGAATGATCCGACTGGTACAGTCGGCTGACGCCGGCAAAGCGAAAATTGTAGGGATTGCGGACAGATGGGCTACCTGGATTGTAGCCGTTGCCTTGCTTTCTGCCGGAGCCACCTGGCTTATTACCGATGAAATCATACGTGCTGTTACAATATTGGTCGTATTTTGCCCATGTGCTTTGGTGCTGGCAACGCCAACGGCCATTATGGCCGGCATCGGCAACGCCACGAAATTTGGTATCTTGATCCGCGAGGGGGACGCGTTGGAAAGGCTTTCTGAGGTAAAGCGGATTGCCTTTGATAAAACAGGTACGCTTACCTATGGGAAACCCGATGTCGCGGCCGTTGAGAGCTTTGATTCCAGTCTGTCCTCTGAAGAACTGCTGGCTCTGACGGCTTCCGCAGAGCAGCGTTCAGAGCATCCCTTGGGAAAAGCAATTGTCGCTCATTACAAGGCTGCTTCAAGCATATCCTTACAGCAGCCCCATGATTTTCAAATGCTTGCGGGGCGCGGCGTTTCCGCGCTTATACAAGGTCATACAATACTTGCGGGCAATTCCGAAATGCTGCGCGACAACTTTATTTCCTTGCCCCAAAGGATAATAGAGAAGGCAGATGAATACAGAAATGACGGCTGTACCATAATCTTTGTTTGCGTTGATGGCAGGGCTTCCGGTTTTATTGCATTGTCGGACACTTTGCGTCCTGATGCCGTGGATATGATCAAGAGCATTGAGAAGATAGGCGTCAAGAGCGTGCTGCTTACGGGTGACAACCGGCATGCTGCTTCCCATATGGCAAAGCTTGCAGGAATTCGCGACATTCATACCGATTGCCTGCCTGAAAATAAAATGACTATTATCGAACAATATCAAAGCCGGGGCGATTTGATCTGCATGGTTGGTGATGGTGTAAACGATGCGCCCGCGCTGAAAAAGGCCCATGTCGGAATTGCCATGGGAGGGATTGGCAGCGATATCGCTGTGGATGCTGCTGACATTGCCCTTGTCGGTGACGATATAAAGAGCATTCCACATTTGCTTGCCTTGTCGAAAAGAACGATGAATACCATACGATGGAATATGGTGCTTTCCATGGCACTTAACTTTGCCGCCATCCTCCTGGCCATGGCAGGGCTTCTCGGACCTGTTGTAGGTGCGCTTGTACATAATATCGGTTCGGTCACAGTAATTATAAACTCATCCCTATTATTAAAATGGAAGGAGCATAAAAGATGAAAGCGTTGATTTTTATGATCGTTGGTTTGTTAGCTGGGCTCTCATTGATTGGAACAGGTATATATTACCTTCTGAAAGAAAAGGGCGACAAAGAGTCCGCGAAAATATACGGGACATTTACCGCCATCGGTGCAGTCATAACAATCGGAGTGGTTATAAAGAGCATGATAACGGGTTTTTAAAAAAACAGAAAAACAGTCCTCAAGTTATGCCCCTTTGCCTTGTATATATGCGATCTGCGACCGGATCCGTGGAAGCAAATCACATTCTTGAAAAGCTGGATTAGAGTTATTAATTATGAGTAGAATTATACAAAATGCTGCAGGTATGTATATTAAAAAAATTTAGTATGCTCAGATGTACTGAAGAACTGAATAAAAGTGGTGTTTGCGGTAATGGCAAGTGTAAGTATAATGGATGCTGGCCAGCCAACTATTGATAGTAGAAATTCCTTCTGCTAATATGGTTTTATACACAGTAGCAGAAGGAATTTCTAAATCCAATGATGAAGGCGTGGTTAGATATTTATATGGATAATATTCTATCAATTATGGTGCGATCAAAATTATTTGAGGGTTTTTCCCAAAAGGATTGTGAAACTATATATTCTGTGGCAACCCCTAAATATAAGTCCTTCCTGAAGAATGAGGTATTGATTCATGATGGGGACACGGTAAACTATATTGGTATAATATGCAGCGGGAAAATATCAATTGCAAAGCTTGATTATGAAGGCAACAGCAGCTTGCTGCATATTCTGAAGCCGCCGCAGTTATTTGGTCTGGAAATTGCAGCTACACCATCTCAAATCAGTCCATTAACCGTAACCAGTATAGAAGATACATCCGTAGCCCTGTTCTCATATGCAAAATTAACGACTGAGGGCAGACTGCCATATGAATTTTGCAATAGGATGATGAATAATATGCTGACTTTGCTGGCTAATGAAAATATGAGGCGGATGTATAAAAATGAGCTGCTGTGTTATAAGTCGCTTCGGAAAAGGATTTTGACCTATCTGCGATTTAGAGCCCGGAGAAATGGGAGCTCCTCTTTTGACATCCCATTTAACCGTGACCAGCTTGCGCAGTATCTGAATGTAAACCGCAGTGCTTTGTCCCATGAGTTGGGCTTATTGCGGAAGGAAGGGCAGATTTCCTTCAATAAAAATAAGTTTACTCTTCATTTTTAATAGAAAGACATGAAAGTATGTTGTTATAACAACATACTTTTTTTGTTATATAGAATAATATTGTATTTAATCATGATACCTTGGTATAGCTCGTCGGCGTACCGGTGGCTCCTTTAGTAAAAACGATACTGTAGATTGAAGAAAGTTGACTTATGATAATGGGAAAGCAGGATAACTTTAAATTAAATATAGCCGTTTTATCAGCCCTTCTGATGATACTTTTCTGTGCTTCTTTCCTGATAGGAAGGTATCAGATCGATTTAAAGCTGGTTCTGGATATTATTCTATCGAAGTTTATCCATATTGACCAATATTGGGAAAGAAACCTGTTTACGGTTGTTTGGGAAGTTCGGTTGCCCAGGATCATTCTGGCCGTTTTGACGGGTGGGGCTTTGTCAGTTGCCGGAGCATCCTATCAGACCCTGTTTAAAAATCCGATGGTTTCGCCGGACATTTTAGGGGTTTCGGCCGGCGCCGGTTTTGGTGCTGCATTAGCAATGATCAATGACGGAAATTGGCTGGAGATACAAGGTATGGCATTCATCTTCGGAACAATTGCTGTAGCTGTTGCTTATATGATTTCTACTATTTTCGGCAGACAATCCATTACCGTTTTGGTTCTGGCAGGTGTGGTTGTTTCGAGCTTTTTCCAGGCATTATTGTCCATTATAAAGACTTTGGCAGATACCGATAACGAGCTTCCTTCCATAACCTTCTGGCTGATGGGAAGCTTAAACCGTGGGACAAACCAGGATGTAAAATTTATGCTTCCTGCTTTGGGGTTATCTCTGCTGGTTTTGTTTTTATTGCGTTACCAGATCAACGCCTTGTCTGCAGGGGAGGATGTCGCCCAGACTATGGGAGTTAACGTTCCTATGGTAAAACTTGCTGTTATTGCAGCCTCAACCTTAATGACTGTAGCATCAGTAAGCATTTGTGGAATTATTGGATGGATCGGCATGGTAGTCCCACATTTGGCGAGAATTTTTACCGGGGCCGGTTACAGCAAAATCATTGCTTTTTCTTTCCTGATCGGGGGCGGGTTTTTACTGGGAATAGATAATTTGATTCGTGGTATCGATGCGGTGGACCTTCCCCTGGGGGTTTTAACGGCGCTGGTGGGTACACCGGTATTTGTGATATTACTCGGCAGAATAAAACAAGGGTGGAATTGAAGATGTTGGAAGTGGTCAACCTAAAATTCTTTTATAATCCGGAAAAGATTATTTTAAAAGATATTTCTTTCACGGTGGGCCGGGGAGATATTTTATGCTTATTGGGACCCAATGGAACAGGAAAAACCACGCTTTTGCGCTGTCTCTTAGCGATCAACAAGCCTCAGGGGGGCTCGATCCGGATGGACGGTGATGATATCACCAAAACAAAAGCTAAAAAAAGGGCAAAATATATGGCTTATGTGCCCCAAGCGGTTTCCATGGCATTCCCTTATGAGGGAAGAGAAGTAGTAATGATGGGAAGGACGGCACATTTTGCTTTTGGCGCCGGCCCGGGAGAAAAAGACAGGCTTATATGCGATCAAGCTCTGAAGCAATTGGGAATCCTGGAGCTGGCTGACAGGCAGTTCAACCAGATGAGCGGCGGGGAACGCCAGATGATACTCGTCGCACGGGCTATTGCCCAGCAGGCTGAAGTTCTGGTTATGGATGAACCGACAGCCAACCTTGATTACAGCAATCAAATCAGGATTCTGCAAATAGTCAGTGAATTAGCAGAGCAAGGCTATTCCATAATTATGACAACTCATTTCCCTGACCATGCTTTTCTGGCATGTAATCATGTTGCCCTGATGCGTGACGGTATGATCCTTAAGCAGGGTGCTCCCTATGAAGTCATAGTATCGGACAATCTGACAGAGCTTTATCAAACGCAGGTTTTTGTGACTGAGGTCATTCTACCCGGGGATAACACAACGAAGGTTTGTGTTCCTATAATAAAAAAAGCAGAACAAAGTATGGAATAAAATGGAGGAGATAAAATGAAGAACAGAAAGCTAATGCCGGTTTTTTTAATAGTATTGATACTGGTACAGGTATTAATGCTCAGCGGTTGCGGGAGCAGCCCGGAAAATAGCCCTGCACCGCAGGAAAATCCGGTTGTTACCCAGGAACCTGTAATTACAGAAAGAACTGTAGTGGATATGGCAGGCAGGACGGTTGTTTTGCCGGAGGAGATTAAGTCAATTGCTACCTTTGGTTCTATAGGTGTTATTAACTCGTTTGTTGAATTGTTCGGTGAAGGGGACAAAATTATCAACCAAATGTCACCAAGCTTTACCAAAACCGATAAGTGGAAATATCAGTATGTATTCGCACCTCAAATTGCCAATGGACCTGTCTTTGAAAATGCCAACAGAGAAATATTAATCGAGGAAGTGCTCAAAGCCGAGCCGGATCTCAGCATCTGTATGACGCAGGAAACAGCAGACTTACTTGAGGGGAAAGGCCTGAAGGTTATTTTCCTGAAGTGGTCTAAGCTGGAGGATGTGGAAAAATGTGTTACGGTTTTAGGTCAGGTTTTCGGCAAGGAAGATATTGCCGCCGACTACTTGGAATACTTCGATGAAAAAGTGGCCAATGCTGAAAAGCTTACAGGGGAAATAGGGGATCAGGCCAAGAAAGCGGTCCTTTATGGGGATGTAACAAAATATACCCAGCCTCATCTCATTGCTGAATGGTGGATTTCCTCTGCCGGAGGAAAAAGCGTAACGGATAACGGCCGTGACCAGGAGAAATATGATTATACTATTGAGGATATTCTGGCCTGGAACCCCGACGTCATGCTCACCAGCGATCCCATTGCGGATGAAATAAAGGCGGAAAGCCGTTTGAAGGATATTACTGCAGTTAAGAATAATGCTATTTATACTGTTCCCACCGTTGCACATGTATGGGGCAACCGTACACCGGAGCAACCCCTTACGATTATGTGGACCATGCATAAGCTCTATCCTGAAATCATGACTAAAGATATGCTGGCCACAGAAATTAAATACTTTTACAGCCATTTCTTCAAAACTGACCTAACTGACCAGCAAGTGGCTGAAATTATCGGTGACTGAACAGTTGCACCTATAATAACAAGATTTCAATGAGGCGGGAGACATCTCAGCGTATTTATAATCTGATTTGGAGGGAACAAATTGAATTTTCGAACGGAATTGGCCGTCACACGAGCGGAAGCATTAGAATTATTATATGAAAATTGGGATATCACACCTCAGACCGAGTTTATTTTTCTCACCCAAGCCTTGGGACGGGTTACGGCAAAACCGTATTACTCATGTAATACATTGCCTGTATGCAGGGCTTCCATGGTTGACGGCATTGCCGTGAGGTCGGGGGATTTCAGCGGAGGGATACCCGATACCTCTGAGTGGCTCAAAGGTGTCCATTATGTTCAGGCCGATACAGGAGATGATTTCCCGGATGATTTTGACACGGTGATTCCGGTTGAAGATATTGACTATGATGAGTCTGGGAGACTTCATTTTAAGAATAATTTTATCTTCAGCCCGGGGAAGTATATCCGTCAAGCCGGCAGTCAGGTTAAAGAAGGGGAGCTGCTGGTTCAAGCCCATGTCCGCCTGGGACCGGTTCATTTGGCTGCCCTGGCAATGGGTGGGATTTATCAGCTCGAGGTTATCAGGAAATTGCGGGTAGCTTATATCCCAACCGGCAGCGAGCTTGTACCTCCCGGTGTTAATCCTGCACGTGGTCAAAACATTGAATCCAACGGTTTAATGGTAGCTGCCTTTTTAGAACAATGGGGTGCAGAGCCTGTATGCTACCCGATCAGGAAGGATAATCCGTCTGAATTGGAGAGGATTCTCGATCAAGCTCTGTCAGCAGCAGATATGGTTTTGATCAACGGGGGTTCTTCCAAAGGTGCAGAAGACTTTAATTCGGAAGTTTTACAGAGAAAGGCATCGTTTTTTCGCCATGGGATCAAAGCTATACCCGGTCGGCCGGTGGGTATCTCCATAATCGATAAAAAGCCGGTTATTAATATCCCCGGGCCTGCGATAGCCACTCTACTGGCCATGGATTGGTGTGTTTACGGCCTGGTTTATCATTATTACGGCATCACGCCGCCGGTCAGGCCCAGGCTGAAAGTAAAGCTTGGGTCAACCTTGAAAAAAATGCCGGGATTTGAACGATATGTATGGTTGACACTGGAAAAATCAGCAGAGGGATATACAGCAACAGAGCTGGGCTTTAACAGAAGTACGCCTGCAATGCTGCTCTGTCCCCAAGCGTTGTTTATTATGCCCCTTAAGGCAGTCGGGTATCAGTCCGGTAAGGAGATTGAAGTAGAGCTGCTGTGTGGCTTGGAAGAGCTGCCGGAATAGAAGCGGCTCAGGGTATATTTTGTTATGCAGAGGGAGGCTTTTATGCCAAGTAATATTATTTTAAAGGAAACAATAGCTCACATCCGGGAAAGCATAGGGGAGGATCTGGAAGATATCATTGTGGAGCGTGCTGTTTTAGGGCTTTTCTTCAGCGGTGTAAAGCTAAATACCGGACACGGGGGACTGTGTTATACTCCAATCAAAGATATCCCCCAGGCGGTATGCTGCCCCAGCTCAGCAAAAGCGATGCCGTTGTCCGGTCAGCTTTCCGGCAGGAAAGCAACTGCTTACCTTGATGATATATTCGGAGAAAATATTCTGAAAAAAACTTTGGGGATTGCTGTGCTCAATGCATTGAGTACTCTTTGCTGGGAGCGTATGGAATATTGGGACTATGAGTTGTTTTTCGGGTCGGACGCCTTTGATGAACTGACCTTTTCAAGTGAGGAAAAGGTTGTCGTCATAGGGGCATTGGTGCCGATACTCCGCCGCCTGCGCACCGAGAAAATTGATTTTCGGGTTCTGGAAATGGATACGGCAACCCTCAAACCTTATGAGATGCCGTTTTATGCACCGCCGGACCAGGCCGGACTTTATCTGCCCCAGGCTGATTGTGTCGTTATCACGGGGGTGACTCTGCTTAATGACACCTTGCCCGACCTTCTCGCCATGACAAAAAAAGGAGCGGATATCCTGGTAACCGGCCCCACGGCCAGTATGCTTCCTGATGCCATGTTTCAAAGAGGAGTTACCATGCTGGGCGGGATTATTGTGACAAAAGCGGACGAGCTTCTGGATGTTATCAGCGAAGGCGGATCGGGATATCACTTTTTTGGGAAATCTGCAGAGAGAATAGTGCTCCGAAGATAACAGAAAACGGTTGACAGTTGGACCGCTCTGTACTATTATTTTTAAGGTAATGTTAAACTTAATGAAGCTTCGGGATAGGCAGGATTAATACTAAAGCCTATGTGATGTTGTCTGGATTTTACTTTAAAATATATATAGTATAGGGGAGAGAAGATGAATAATATTGGATTCAGCAATGACAAGTACCTTCAGATGCAATCACAAAAAATACTTGAACGGATAGAGTTTTTCGGCGGAAAGCTGTATCTGGAATTCGGCGGAAAGCTATTCGATGATTACCATGCTTCCCGTGTACTCCCGGGTTTTAAACCTGACAGCAAGGTAAAAATGCTTTTGGAGCTCAAGGAGCAGGTGGAAATCGTTATTGCAATTTCTGCCGATGATATTGAAAGAAGCAAGCGGCGCAGGGATTTTGGAATTACATACGATCAGGAAATGATGAGGCTGATTGATGCTTTCCGCGGAATCGGGCTTTATGTCGGCAGTGTCGTTATTACGCGTTACCGCGCTCAGTTCTCGACCGATATGTTCCAGAAACGCCTTAACGATCTGGGCATAAAAGTTTACAGGCATTACTCCATCCCGGAATATCCCAATAATATACCCCTTATTGTAAGTGAGGAGGGCTATGGGAAAAATGACTATATTGAAACGACCAGATCGCTGATCGTTGTTACTGCTCCCGGGCCGGGAAGCGGCAAAATGGCGACCTGCCTGTCACAGCTTTATCATGAGCACGAGCGGGGTGTACAAGCAGGATATGCGAAATTTGAGACCTTTCCGATATGGAATCTGCCATTAAAGCATCCTGTCAATATCGCCTACGAGGCAGCTACCACAGATCTGAACGATGTCAATATGATAGATCCCTTCCATCTGGATGCCTATGGTATCACAACCGTTAATTACAACAGGGATATAGAGATATTTCCTGTATTGAATGCCATATTTGACAGGATAGCAGGTAAATCACCCTATCAGAGTCCCACCGATATGGGCGTGAATATGGCCGGCTATTGTATTACCGATGATGAGGCTGTATGCAAAGCATCAGAGCAGGAGGTCATACGCAGATACTATAATGTCAGATGTGCACAGCGTCAGGGTATGGCAGACAAAGCGGAAGTATACAGGATGGAGCTTTTGATGAATAAACTGGGTGTATCACCCAAATTCCGTCCTGTTGTGGACGCGGCATTAGCGCGGGCCGAAGCTACCGAAGGCCCTGCTGTAGCACTTCAGTTGAACGATGGACGCATAGTAACAGGAAAAACCACTTCTTTATTGGGCGCTTCTGCTGCTTTGTTACTGAACGCTTTGAAGGAGCTGGGAGGGATCAGCCATAATATGCACCTGATTTCACCTATTGTGATCGAGCCTATTCAGGCTTTGAAAACGGAGCATATGGGCAACCATAACCCACGGCTTCATACCGACGAGATACTGATAGCACTGTCTATATGCGCTACCACCAATCCTACGGCAGCACTGGCGATACAGCAGCTTTCCAAGCTGCGCGGATGTGAGGCGCACTCTACAGTCATCCTGTCGCATGTTGATGAAAATGTATTCCAGAAGCTTGGGATCAACATAACCTGTGAGCCTCATTACCAGTCGAAGAAGCTTTATCACAAATAACAGCCTGGAGTCCTGATGTGAACCATGTCGCAATATAAATGGCGATGTGGTTCATTTGTTTTCCTGGAATATACAGCCCTACGATTATGAAAGTGCAGGAGCAATGAATATGGATAAATTACTGTTTGGAATATCAGGCTTGCCCATAGGCAGCGGGTCAAAAAAATTCAATTATGCCTCAGGTATTGAATATATAAAATCAATAGGGCTTGATGCAATGGAGCTTCTTTTTGTAAGAGGAGTAAATGTAACAGACAATAACAGGCATATAATACTGCAAACCAAGCTGGACAATGACTTTTACCTGTCTGCTCATGGATCGCACTATATAAATTTAAATGCAGATGAATATGAAAAGCAGGAGCAGTCAATAGAAAGAATAATAAATGCAATGGAAGGATTAGCAATGGTAGAG
>JAEXXN010000204.1 GCA_023405875.1 Bacillota bacterium
ATGTAATTCCCCAGGATGTAAAGTTCAAGGTATCGGTTTTTGCAGGGCATGCCAATGCAGTGGGAGCAAGGCTGTTGTCCGAGCTTGGAGCAAACAGCTTCAATCCCCTGGCGGATTTGTCCCTGGCAATGCTCGCATCCATAAGAAGCGCAGTTGACATGCCTCTGGATGTTTATATGAGCATAGTGGACACCATGGGAGGACATCAAAGGAACGTAGAGGCGGCGGAGATCGCAAGGATATGCGCTCCTGTATACTTCAAATTTGAGCCCGGGAAGAGTGAGGCAGAGCTGTATAATGCATGGAGAGATCCGGTATACCTGAACTTCCTGATAAAGGAGAAGGTAAGGTTTGCTTCCATAGCAAAGGAATGGTGCGACAGAAGCGAGTATAAGCTGGTGTTCAACGACTATAAGGAAGACCTTTCTGTTCCAAAACCATAAATTAACTCGTTATCAACCAGCACAACAGATCAATTTATACATATTTCAGCTTAAAACCTGTATAAAGGAGTTGAATTGCATGGATAAGAAAGCTGTACACCCCGAATGTTCGCCGGTACCGGCAGGCCCATATACACCTGCCGTTATCGCAGGGGGGTTTGTATTTGTCAGCGGGCAAACTCCTGAGAAGCCAGGGACCGATGAAATGGTGGAAGGAGATATCAAGGTACAGGCAAAGCAGGTTATGGAGAATCTTCAGAACATACTTGCAGCCGCAGGCTGTACCATGAAGGATGTGGTCAAGGTACACGCATGCCTGGTAAATATGGAGGATTTTGCAGGCTATAATGAGGTATACCGGCAGTTCTTCTCCAAGCCATATCCCGCCCGCACCACGGTAGAATGCGGTGTGGCGGGAGACTGTCTGCTGGAGATAGATGCAGTGGCGCTCCTGCCTTCAGTTGAAGGATAAAAAGCATAGTAAAAATATGAGGTGAAAAGATGGCGGAGGATATGGAGAATAATGGAACAAACCCTGGAATCCCCAATATCATTGATGTTTGGGATGCCCGCCGGAGAAGCTCCCGGCTTATAAAAAGGACACCGCTCACGCGTTCCTTTGATATATCCGAGCAGATAGGCTGCAATGTGTTTCTCAAAATGGAAAATCTGCATGAAATAGGAGCCTTTAAAATCAGAGGCGCTGCAAATAAAATACTCAGCCTGACTGCCGAACAGCAAAAACGCGGGGTGGCAACCTATTCCACCGGTAATCACGGTATTGCGGTGGCATATGTGGCAAAGCAACTGAATATTCCGGCTTATGTATTCATATCCGAGAGGGTGCCTGAGGCCAAGATAAAAGGCCTGCTCCGGTTGGGAGCTGTGGTAAGGATAAATGGAAGCTCCCAGGATGAGGCCGGAGAGCATTGCTATAAGGCGGCCCGGGAAGAAGGCTATAACGTGGTGGAGCCCTTTGATGACCCTTATGTTATTGCAGGGCAGGGAACCATAGGCTTGGAAATATTGGAGGAGCTGCCTCGGGTGGATACGGTTGTTATACCTTTGTCGGGGGGAGGCCTGCTTTCGGGAACGGCTATGGCATTAAAAGCCTCCAATCCCGGAATACGCGTCATTGGAGTCTCTATGGAGCAGGGAGCCGTCATGTATCACAGCCTTAAAGCGGGAAGGCCCGTGGTCATGGAGGAAGCGGATACCCTGGCGGACAGCTTGCTGGGGGGCATAGGGACTGATAACCGGTATACCTTTTCCATGGTCCAAAGGTATATGGATGATGTGGTGCTGGTGCCTGAAGAGGACATAGCTAAGGGTATGGCATATATATTGCAAAACCACAGGATGATCGTAGAAGGGGCCGCAGCCGTAGGTACAGGGGCTCTTTTGGGAGGGAAGCTTGAGAAGTTGGGGAAAAATGTTGCGGTTATTGTAAGCGGAAACAATGTAAATATAGCTTCCTTTATGCAGGCTGTTAAAAAATACTTGCCATAGAAGCATATAGGCTAAACTGACCGGCACGATATCTATGGGCGGAATTGTCGACAATAGGCAATCGTCGGAAACATAACGAGGCTAAGGATGTCCCCCACCTCTTATAGGTGGCGTGTACCGCTTTCGTTGCCTGACAGGAGGTGAGCATATCTCCCGCCTCGTTGAAATCTTGTTATAAAATTTATTTTAGGAGGGGATGTTTGTCAATGGATAAGGTCTTATATTTCAGCATTGAGGAGTATAAGCAAAGACTGGGAAAAGTCAAAAAAAGCATGAGTGACAGCGGAATCGAAGTATTGATCGTCACAGATCCTGCAAATATGAATTACTTGACGGGTTTTGACGGGTGGTCCTTCTATGTGCATCAATGCCTTATAGTTATGGTGGATCAGGAGGAGCCCATATGGGTGGGCAGAGGCCAGGACGGCAACGCAGCAAGGCTGACGGCGTGGATCAGGGAAGAGAACATAAGGGCATATACAGATGACTATGTACAATCCCTGATAAAGCATCCGATGGATTTTGTTGCAGATATTATAAAGGAAAAGGGCTATGACAACAAGATTATTGCTACTGAAATGGATACCTACTACTACACTGCAAAGTGCCAGGAAAGGCTGGTTCTGGGGCTTCCAAACGCTAAATTCAAGGATGGCACCAACTTAGTAAACTGGGTAAAAATCATAAAATCCGATTTAGAGGTAGAGTACATAAGGAATGCAGCGAGAATAGTGGAAAAAGCAATGCAGGCCGCTTTCGACTCGATAGACCAAGGGGTCAGGCAGTGTGATGCCGCGGCAAATGTATACCATGCGCAAATAAGCGGTACTAAAGAATATGGAGGAGATTATGCGTCAATAGTTCCGCTGATGCCCAGCGGCATAAGGACTTCAACGCCTCATCTTAGCTGGACCGACGAGCCTTACAGGAACGGTGATACTGTTCTTGTGGAAATCGCAGGCAACTACAGGAGATATCACTGCCCCCTGTCAAGAACAGTGATAATAGGGAATGCCCCCCAGAAGGTGAGAGATTTGGCGTCTGTAGTTGTAGAAGGCATTGCAGAGACCCTGGCGGCAATTAAGCCCGGTATCACCGCGGAGGAAATAGAGCGTATCTGGGCCCGCAGTATTGCAAAAAGCGGTTTTATAAAAGACTCCCGGGTAGGCTATTCCTTCGGGCTCAACTACCCTCCTGATTGGGGAGAGCATACAGTCAGTCTAAGACCTGGCGATAAAACAGTTATGCAGCCAAACATGACGCTCCATTTTATGCCGGGTATCTGGCTTGAGGATTGTGGCGTTGATATCAGCGAACCGATCAGGATCACGGAAACGGGAGTCGAAACCTTTGCAAATTATCCGAGAAAGCTGCTGGTCAAGTAGCAATACCCCAGTCCGGCATCAGGACGTCCGGCACTTCAAACTAAGCTCAGGCTAAAGGTAAATTATATCGTTGTGCCGGTTGATGCAGCTTGCCTTGCAGCTACGGCAACCGGAATCAACCGGCACAACAGACCAAATCAGTAGAAAAAGGGGGCAAAAAATGAATAAGACAGTTGATAAAATTATCAGTAAAATTGAAGAAACTGTCCTTAGTTATTCTGTTATACTTATGTCGATTATTTTGGTAGGAAGTGTCCTGAGCAGAAAAATATTAAACAGCAGCTGGACATTTTCTGAAGAGGTCGGACAGTTTTTGACTATTATAGTGACCTTCTTCGGCATAAGCTACGGCGCGAAGAAAGGAAGGCAGATCACAATGTCTGCCATCTTTGACCTGCTTAACGAAAAGGGCAGAAAAATATTCATGCTTATCACCTCCGGCGTGACCTGCATAGCCATGGTATATATCATGTACTATGCCGCGAAATATACACTCAAGGTACATGAGCTGGGCAGAGTTTCACCCTCTATGAGAATGCCGATGGAGTATGTAATAGCAATTGTGCCTCTCGGATTTTTATTTGGGGCAATAGAGTATGGAAGGACCTTTGTAAAAAATCTTACATCCAAAGAGACCTGGATGTCCAGTGAAGTATCAAACCGGGACTATGAGAACGAAAAAGCGGGGATAGAGGAATGCGACGCATCCGTTGACCCGAATATCAAGGAGGTGAGCAACTGATGGTATTTTTACTGTTTTTCATATTGTTCCTTGGTTTATTATTGAACTTTCCAATGATGGTACCTATGATTATTGCACCTTTCGCCGTATTGATCAAATATTTTCCCAATATAGACCCTCTTCTTGCAACCCAGCAGTTGATTGCAGGGGTATCGGCTTTTGTTCTTCTTGCAGTGCCTATGTTCATATTCGCCGCAGATATCATGTGCGCCGGCCAGACTACAAAAAGACTCCTGGATTTTGTTGAGACCTTTGTAGGACATATTCATGGCGGAATGGGTATAACAACGGCCATTTCATGTACCCTGTTCGGTGCCATTTCAGGTTCTACACAGGCGACCACAGTCGCTATAGGCAGGCCTATGCGTGGAAGACTTCTTGCCATAGGCTACGGAGATTCTGATTCTATTGCACTTATTATCAGCTCTGCCATTATTGATTTGCTGATACCGCCAAGCATTTCCATGATTATGTATTGCGTAGTGACAGGCGCATCAGTAGGCGATCTGTTTATTGCCGGCTTTATACCGGGGATCATTATAATGCTCTTGTTCTCATTGTTCATTTATTTTGATGCCAAACGAAGGAAGCTTCCTTTGTCGGCCAAATCTACCTGGGCAGAAAGGATAAAAGCATTCAGAATGGCAATTGCACCTCTTGGTTTTCCCTTCATTATTTTTACAGGTATTTATTCCGGAATATTCAGCCCTACCGAAGCGGCAGCCATAGCGGTCCTATATGCGGCTATTTTGGAGCTCTTTGTTTTCAGAACTATTAAATTCAAGGATTTGCCGGATATAGCATTGTCCACTGCAGTAGTGACCTCAACGGTATTTATACTGGTAGCAGGAGGACAATTGTTTTCCTGGGTAATTTCCTATGCGCAAATACCGCAGATGCTCACAACGAGCTTGCTGGGACCCGACCCTTCCCAGCTATTAATATTGACGCTGGTCACCCTGTTTGTCGCCATTGGGTGCATGTTCGTTGATTCAATAGTCGTAATCATTGTTGTAGCGCCTATATTCTATCCGGTAGCCATGCGTGCGGGCATCCATCCGATCCACCTGGGGATCATCGTAACGCTTCAGGCAGCTATTGGTTCAATTACACCGCCCTTCGGCTGCAATATATTTACCGCCTGTGCAATATTCAAAAAGCCTTTCCTTACGGTAGTAAGGGGCCTGGGACCTTACCTGCTGATACTGCTTGTCATGTCCATCCTGGTAATCGTATTTCCTTGGATTTCACTGGCGCTTATTGCCTAGACAGGGGATGAAAAAATGTTTGATATAAAACGGGAGATTGAATTTCTGAAAGAAGAGCTGATTGAATTGAGACGGGATTTCCACAGGCATCCCGAGCTGGGCTACAAAGAATTCAGGACGTCGCAGATTATTTATGAGTATTTGAAGGATCTGGGGCTGGAGGTAAAAAGGGTGGCCCAAACGGGAGTGGTCGGTTTGCTTAGAGGCGGCAAGGCCGGAAAGACAGTAATACTGAGAGCGGATATTGATGCGCTGCCCCAGGAGGAAAAGACCGGTGTGGATTACCAGTCGCAAAACGAAGGGGTAATGCATGCCTGCGGCCATGACGGGCACACGGCGATGCTTCTGATTGCAGCAAAGATACTTTGTAAATACAAGGACAGCATCAAAGGCAATGTAAAGCTTATATTTCAGCCCAATGAAGAAGAGGCAGGGGCTTTGGACATGATAAACGAAGGCGTGCTGGAAAATCCCAAGGTAGACGCTGCTTTTGGAATACATCTGTGGACTCCTATAGAAAGCGGAAAGGTCGGTATCGCCGGCGGGCCTGTAATGGCTGCAAATGAAGAATTTGAGCTGTCAATCATAGGAAAAGCGGGTCATACCTCCGCCCCCCATACTGCTGCCGATCCGGTACTGGCTTCCACATATATAATACAAAGCCTGCAATCAATACAAACGAGAGAGATCGACCCATTGCTCCCCATAACTATAATGACCGGAAAAATCCATGGGGGCAGCGGCCGCAATATAATTGCAGATAAAGTTGAAATCGGGGGAACCATAAGATTTTTATTTAAGGATGAAGAGGCGGAGAAAAAAATTCTTCTGCAAAAATTCGAGAGAGTGGTGAAAGGTATCTGCGAGGCTATGGGAGTCAGGCATGAGTTAAGATTTGTACCAAGCAATCCTTCTCTTATGAATGACGACAGGATGATTGAGCTGGTAAGGTCGGCGGCAAAGGAAACCTTCAATTCAGCCGACCATCTCGTAGAGTATAGATGTATGGCCGGTGAAGATTTTGCCGAATTCTCCCATAGAGTACCCAGCGCCTTCTATTTCGTAGGCACGGGTAATTCCGCAAAAAATACCCTGTATCCCCACCACCACCCTATGTTCAATATTGATGAAGATACCCTGAGCTATGGGGTAGAAATGCATGTGAGATCAGTATTTGGATTTTTGGAGGAATAGTGAATCTGGACCCAGCGGTGTTTTGAAAAAGCATCGGTAAAATAAAAATTTGAGGAGGATTAGAATGAAAAGGATTTTTGCTCTATTAGTTTGCATTATCATGGTTATGTCGTTATTTTCCGGATGTGGGCCAAAGCAGGCGGAGACCCAGGGTACGGCGGACCCATCTGCACCGTCCTCTGGAGAGACATATACCTGGAGACTTGCCCATGAAGAAATTGACGGAAGCGTTCAGGACGTATATGCAAAAAAATTCAAAGAAATTCTCGAGAAAAAATCCAACGGCAGAATCAGAATTGACATATACCCCGTAGGTCAGATCGGGGATGCGACACAGCAGGCCGAATTACTTCAAACCAAAGGGATAGAATTCGCTATAGTCTCACCGGGGAATACAGGAACAATCGTTCCCGAAAACCAGTTGTTTTCACTCCACTTCCTTTTCTCGGACGACATGGATAAAAACGCTGAGATATTCAAAACCAGCAAAGCACTTAACGAAACACTGTCACAGATATATCTGAACAAGAACATAAAGGTACTGGCGTATTGGACTGAAGGCGCCATGCAGTGGACTACCGACAGGGAGGTCAATACCCCTGAAAAGTGGAGGGGCTTGAAGATGAGGACCATGCCTTCGCCGATGATTGTTGCGGCATATGAGGCATATGGAGCCAACCCGACTCCCGTACCTTATATGGAAGTATACAGCGGCTTGCAGCTGAAAATGATTGAAGGCCAGGAAAACCCCTTATTTGCGATAGAAGAGATGAAGTTCTATGAAGTTCAGAAATACTTGACACTGGCAAGCTCAAATCTATTTGTAACAACAACGGCTTGCAACCCGGATTTCTTCAACTCGATGCCTGCGGACATTCAAAAAATGATAACTGATACGGTTGAAGAAATGAGAGATGAGTCCTTTGCCATTCAGGCAGATTTGAACGGTTCAGCATTGGATAAAATCAAGGAACAGAGCAATATAACCGTAGCGGAGCTTACACCGGAAGAGAGAGAGCTGTTCAGAGCGGCCAGCAAAGCTGCGTATGATAAATATGTGCAAATGGTCGGCCCAAAAGGTAAGGAGATATTAGAACAGCTCCAGGCAGAGGTCAAGGTTATAGAAGAAAAATAATCGGAATTCAATGGGAGCATATAGGAGGTGGAGTATGCCAAGCAGTATACTGGCTTATCAGCGGGAGAATTTATGCAGGGTCGTCGCTGACTATATAAAGGAAGCCATACTGGAAGGGATATACAGGGAAGGGGACCATATTTTAGAGACCGAGGTGGCACAAGCGCTGGGCATCAGCAGAGCGCCTGTGAGAGAAGGCATCAAAGAGCTGGAAAAGGAAGGCATATTGACTATCGTACCCCGTAAGGGGACCTTTATGACTAAGTTCACTATTGAAGACATCAAAGAGGTTTTTGATATCAGGCTTTTGCTGGAGAATGATATCCTGGAGCTTTTGATGACTGAGGACAAATTGTCGGAAAAGGATTTTGCCGCATTGGAAATCATCGTTGAGGATATGGTTACGATTGTCAACAGCTCAGGAGATCCCGTCAAAAAGGCAATTATGCTCAACAGCAAGGATATGGAATTTCACAGGTACATATGGAAAAAGTCGGGAAGCAAAAGAAGGATTGAGATTTTGGAGCGGCTGTATTTCCAATTGAGGATAGCAATGTTTTATGATACCAATGAGACGGGAAATTTGCTGATCACTGCAACGGATCATTATGAAATAATAAAAAACCTGAGAAGCAGGGATCTGGAAAATTGTAAAAAAGCTTTGAGAGACCACATTATACTATATAAAGAAGGAAGATTTTAGAGGAGAGAGCGACATGGCAAAAAAGAAAACGATTCTTGACCTGGCAGAAATGAAAAAGAATAAGGAGAAGGCGGCCTGGATCACAGCCTATGATTTCCCCATGGGCTCTTTTGCGGAACAGGCCGGAATGGATATGATCCTTGTAGGAGATTCCCTGGGAATGGTGGTTCTGGGATACCAGGGAACAGTTCCGGTAACCATGGAGGATTGTATTTCCCACTGCAAAGCAGTAAGGAGAGGCGC
>JAEXXN010000234.1 GCA_023405875.1 Bacillota bacterium
TTTATAAAGGGTATAGATCAGATTTCCGAAGAGGGTGCCATACAGATATTTCATCAGCAGGATTCAATAGCCCAGGAGTTTATTATCGGAGTTGTAGGGGTACTTCAGCTGGAGGTACTGGAATACAGACTGAAGAATGAATATGGGGTAGATGTGAATATTGACCATACGCCGTTTAAATATATCAGATGGGTCAAGACTCCCGAGTTCGACCCGAGGACCTTCAGGGGTACGACTGATACCTTGATAGTGAAGGATCAATTGGGTAATCCTGTATTGCTTTTCCAGAATGAATGGTCAATAAGGACGGTCATTGAAAGAAATAACGGAATAAATCTGGAGGAAATACTAAGCAGATAAATACCGGGAACGGTCGGAGCTGAAGCTGAACAGAACTAGAAAAGCCGCTGAATAATAAAATATATCAGCGGTTTTTTTCTTAAGCCAAAGTATCCGGCAGCTCCTACGAATAAAGAAACAAGAATAAAGCAAGTTGTCAATTTTAAGGCAAGCGATCTAACCGCTCATATTTATTGCAAATCGACAAGCTTGACAATTTTGTAGTTGGATAAAGCGCCGGCATGATATAGAATAATATCAACGGAGTAAATAGCTTCAAGCTTGTAAGGTAAGTAATTGTCACTATGAAATTAACAACGGTTAAAAGCATTAAAACTAATGCTCTTATGCGAGGAGTGTATCATATGAAAATAATTGTAGGAATCAGCGGAGCTTCAGGTGCTATTTATGGTATCCGGCTTTTAGAGGAAATGAAGGAAAGGGGTATAGAAACCCATTTGATAATAAGCAGGTGGGCAGAAGCGACAATTACCCATGAAACAGATTATTCAGTAGATCAGGTAAAGGCACTTGCTGTAAAAGTATATGGGGAGAATGACCTGGCTGCGGCAATATCCAGCGGTTCCTTCCGGAACAATGGGATGGTCATAGCCCCCTGCAGTATGAAAACATTAAGCGGAATAGCAAACGGATATGCCGAGGACTTGATGACAAGGGCAGCGGATGTTGCTATTAAGGAAAGACGCAGGCTGATACTTCTTGTTCGTGAAACACCGCTCAATCCTATTCATCTGGAGAATATGCTGAAGCTTTCACGGTTAGGGATCACCATAATGCCTCCTGTGCCGGCCTTTTACTCCAATCCGCATACAATCGGAGATATTGTCAACCATACGGTAGGACGCGTTCTTGATCAGTTGGGCTTGGAAAATCAGCTTTTTACAAGGTGGGGAGGGGAACAGAATCAGGCAGATATATGAAAGTGTAAATGACGGGAAGTACTCCTTTGAGGCTGTGCTGACGGACAGCGGTGACGGCATCCTGTTATACCTGGGAGGCGGAGAAAGGCCGCATATAGGAACAGTAGTGATATGTGAACCCCGTCCAAGTATGAAGGATAATGCTGCTATAAGCTGCACTACTTCGGTAATAAACCGGTTATCCCACAAGGATGATTCTGTAATTGTTCCAATAGCAGAGGCGGTTTGCAGGAAAACGGGCAAAGTGGTTGTAGCCACAGGAGGAGCCCATATTGAAAATCCGGAGGAGGCAGATATAAAAAAGCTTATTGATAATGCGGAAGAGATAAAAATCAGGCTGCTTGATAAGATAGGCACCCATGGAGAAATATAAGCCTGGGATAAAAGCATCCAACCTTAATTGGATGTTTTTCTTTATAAAAGAGAAATAATATATTAATATATAAGTATGAACATTTAAACTGCGAAATCTGCATTACACGAAATATAAGGAGTAATCTATGTTTCCTATAACACATATCTGGTTCAGCAGGAAGGTATTGGGCTACATGAACAATATGACTGTTCTGGGATCAGTTTTTCCCGATACCGTTATAAAATGCTGTCTTACACATGATCAAACTCATAATGTAGGTTGGGAACTATATAGATTTATTGCGGAGTACAGGGCGGATTGCCTGGATTTTGCAAAGGCCCTGGTTACCCATACGGTAAATCCCAAGGGTCTTGATTATTATGGAGATGAAAGCTACGGCAGCGGGTACAAGGGCTATTGCTTTCAGAAAGCCGCAGAAATAGAGAGAGAAGTCATAGAGGCCTGCAACATACCCGAAAAATTCGGTCTTTGGAAGGCACATAATTTCATTGAAATGGGAATAGAAATGAATATTGCATGCTCCAACCGGGAGTTGATGGATGCCTTTCATGACGGCCTGAACGATTACAAACTCGAGCGGGAGCTTTCAACAATTCTGGATAAATACTACGGCCTGGAGGATATGTCGGTATGCGATTGCTTCAGCAGGTTTTCAGGTTTTATGGAATTAAAAGAAGTAAGCAGCCTTACCTTTGCAAACAGATATAATTCGCAGATGCAGGTAAAGCACGGTATAGCCATCAATATACCAAAGGCCGGAAGAATAATAGAAAAATGCAGATCTATCGTACAGGATGATTTTGAGGATTTTATTGAATACTGTACATTGAGGGTAGAGACAATGCTGAAGGAGGAACATGAATGAATAAAGAGATATCTGTAATAGGCCACAAGAACCCCGACACTGATTCAATATGTTCGTCCATTGCCTATGCGAGCTTTAAGAATAGTATGACATCAAGCAATGCTTATTTTCCCAAAAGGATAGGTGAAATAAACAGTGAGACACTTTTTGTGCTTAATTATTTCAAAGTCGAGGAACCGGCTTTTATAAGCGATGTCAAGACGCAGGTAAAGGATATAAATATAAGGAAAGTGCCTCTTGTTGAGCCTGGCATAACCTTGAAAAAGGCATGGGAGATCATGAAGAACTGCGGTATAACCACTCTTCCCATTTCCCATAACGGAAGCACACTGGACGGTATAATAGCAGTTGACGACATTGCACATTCGTACATGGACATATACGACAACGACATATTGTCCCAGGCGAGGACCCCGTACAGGAATGTGGTGGAAGTGCTGGAGGGGGAGATGGTTGTGGGAGATATAGAGGACTCCATATATAATGGGCATGTTCTGATAGGAGCTATGAATCCCGATGTTATGGAAGGGTATATAAATAAAAACGATATTGTAATAGTAGGGAACAGGTATGAAACACAGTTGTGCGCCATTGAAACCGAAGCCCAGTGTATAGTGGTAACGGGAGGCATACCGGTGGCAGGCTCTATAAAGAAGCTGGCACATGCCAATAATTGCGCTATTGTGATCTCCCCCCACGATACTTATGCCGTTGCAAGGCTGATCAATCAAAGCATACCCATAAGGCAATTCATGAAATCGGAGGGACTTGTCACCTTCAACATAAATGATTATGTGGATGACATCAAGGAGGTTATGGTCAAGAAAAGATTCAGGAACTTCCCTATTGTGGATGAAAACAACAACCTGATCGGAATGCTTTCCAGGGCATCCCTCATCAACCTGCAGAGAAAGCAGGTGGTGCTGGTGGATCACAATGAACGTTCACAGGCTGTGGACGGCCTGGAAGAAGCGGAGATACTGGAAATCATTGACCATCACAGGATAGGGGATATTGAGACCACAGGTCCGGTATACTTCAGAAACCAGCCCCTGGGCTGTACTGCGACGATAATCCGCAACATGTACAGGGAGAACAATATAGAAATAAGCAGGCAAATTGCGGGAATCCTATGTGCTGCAATATTATCCGATACCCTTGCCTTCAAATCCCCTACCTGTACCGATATGGACAAGGAAGCGGCAGAGAGCCTGGCCGCCATAGCAGAGCTTGATATGGAGGAGTTTGCCATTGCGATGTTCAGGGCCGGCTCCAATATGTCGGAAAAGAGTGCCGAGGAGCTTTTCTACCAGGACTTCAAACAGTTCAAGATGGGTGAGCTGGAGCTGGGAGTAGGCCAGGTCAACTCTATGGACAGCAATGAGCTTACGGAGGTAAAGGACAGGATAGTGGACTATATGAACAAGGTCTACAGGGATGGGAATCTTGATATGGTCCTGTTTATGCTTACCGATATATACAATGAAAGAACAGAGCTGCTTTTTACAGGCAGCAATACCGAGCTGATATCAAAGGCCTTCGACGGCAAGCTGGGAAAGAACTCAATAATGCTTCCCGGGGTGCTTTCAAGGAAGAAGCAGGTTATACCTCCTCTGCTGAATTCTTCGCTTCAGTAAAGCGGAGCAGAGGGGACAAGCTGTAAATAAAAAACAACTCGTTATCAACCAGCACAACAAGTAAACTTAATGTGAATACGGGAGAAATATATGGAGTTTGAGATCAGCTTAATAAATTTGTTCTTTTTATGCATTGCAGGCTTTACGGCTGCTGCAGTAGATGCAATAGCAGGGGGAGGAGGGCTTATCAACCTGCCCGCAATACTTGCCGCAGGAGTTCCGCCTCATTATGCCCTTGGAACTAATAAATTCGCCAGCTCCTTCGGAGCGGTTACCAGTGCATACACCTTCCTGCGGGAGGGAAAAGTGTTTGTGCCGCTCATGAAATATACTGTACCGTGCACTTTTGTCGGATCAGTGATAGGTGTCTTTACCGCATTGAAAATAGACCAGGGTTTTTTACAGATAATCATCCTGGTGTTGATATTCGCAACAGCCATATACACAATTGCCAAGAAGGATTTCGGCAATGAGGATAAGTTTGACGGACTGACGAGGAAAAACATTGTACAGGGCTGCGTTTTTGCGTTTGCGCTGGGCTTCTATGACGGCTTTTTCGGTCCGGGGACAGGCTCTTTTCTGATATTCCTTTTCATCAGCATATATGGCTTTGATTTTACAATAGCTGCAGGCAACAGCAAGGTATTGAATTTTGTAAGCAATATAACTTCCCTTGGAATGTTTGCGCTGAACGGCAAAATCTACTATATGCTCGGTATTCCGATAGGCCTGGCAATGATAGCAGGAGCAAGGGTCGGAAGCAAGGTAGCCATTAAGAATGGCGCAAAGGTAATCAAACCGATTTTTGTCACTATTGCGCTGGTGCTTACAGTAAAGCTTCTTTTTGATACTTTTTTCTGATATCACTGCAGACGTTTACAGGCAAATAATTATATGGTCAGCTTGGATTCTTCCTGCTGGCCATTTTCTATAGGATGATATTATGGAATATTCAAAAAATTATTTATATATGCTGCTACTGAAGGTATAATTAGGGCATAGCACAATTTATAGAGAATGCAGGGGTATAATATATGGATGAAAACACAGCTGACAACATCAAACAATTCTACCGCTACAAATACATTATCGAAAATATCAAGGATATAATTTGGGAAATGGATCCCAATATGGTATTTACCTTTATGAGCCCTACTTCCAGGGAAATGACAGGCTTTGACGCAGAAGAGCTTATTGGAAAATGTATGCTGGATTTTCTCAGCAGTAAGTCAAGGGAGAAGATATCGGAGCAATGGAAACGAAAGATCGGGGAAAGAGTGGTGGGACATTCCACTGAGCCTTTCTTCCTGGATGTCCAGTTCATATGCAAGAGCGGCAGGAATTTATGGGTTGAGGTATCCGGGAAGCCCATTTTCAATGGAGATGAGTTTATAGGCTATATCGGAACTTCAAGGGATATTTCTGAGAAAAAAATATATGAAAACAAGCTGGGAAAATATATCAAGGAATTAAAGCATGCAAATGTAAAGCTGGAAGAGCTTGCCACCTATGATATGCTGACAGGAGCATATAACAGAAGGAAGTTTGAGAAGCATATCAAGACCGCTATTGATATGAAGGAGAAGTACGATTGTACTTTTTCCATTATGCTATTTGATATCGATTATTTCAAAAAGATAAATGACCTATACGGCCACAACAAGGGGGACCAGATACTGAAGGAAATTACAGCAGTAGTGAAGTATACAGTACGGGATACGGATATGCTCTTCCGGTGGGGCGGAGATGAATTCATAATACTTTTACCCGGCACAGCCCAGAAGGATGCATACAAGGTCGCCGAAAAAGTCAGGAGCTCCATTGAAGCAAACAGCTTTGGCGCTCAAGTAGACAAGGTAACTATAAGCCTCGGAGTCGGTGAATATATTCCGGGCTTCAACATAGAGCAGTATGTTTCGTATGTAGACAGTGCCTTACTGAAGGCAAAAGCCGACGGAAGAAACAGAGTGGAATGCATCCTGGAATAGCCTGTATATAGTTGAAAGGATCGTGAAGAAATGCAGAGGGATATTGACAGATATATTCTGGGAATAATGGAGGCTCCGGACATATTGACGGGCCTGGAAGCCTCGAATATAAGCCTGATAAGGCATGAGACTGTTGCGGGCATCATCAGAAAAAGGAAAAGAGATTCACATAAGGGAACTTATGGACGCGTAGGCATATTGGCAGGTTCAAAGGGTATGGCAGGGGCAGCGGTGCTGAACTGTAATGCCGCTCTGCGAAGCGGTGCAGGACTTGTAAAGGCATGTGTGACCGATTCCATTTATAATGTGGTTGAAGCCATGTCTCTGGAAGCAATAACCTACCCCTTTGACGAGAATGACATTCCCTACAGTGACCTGAATAAGGAGCTTATAAGCTTTTCCGATGTCATTGCTACAGGCTCCGGCTGTGCAAATATGAAAAATTACAGTGAAATATTAAGCTTTCTTGTGGAAAGCTCAGAGAAGCCTCTGATATTGGATGCCGAAGGCATAAATACCCTGGACCCGGAAGCGTTAAAGCGGCACAGGCAGGATATTGTACTGACTCCCCATTATGGAGAGATGGCAAGGCTTATTAAGAAGGATACCGGATATTTCAGGGAAGATATTGCTGCTAAAGCATCGGAATTTGCAAACAGGTATAATGTTTTTCTGGTATTGAAAGGCCCCAGGACTGTTATCTCCTGCCCCGACGGTCGCAGCTACATAAATACCACGGGGAATCCAGGTATGGCCACAGCCGGCAGCGGGGATGTCCTGACGGGAATGATAGCCGGGCTTGCAGGACAGGGGATAGGCTTGATTTCGGCTTTACGGACTGCCGTCTATCTACACGGTTTGTCAGGAGATCTCGGGAGCGGAAGGTATGGAGAGAATTCCCTGATTGCAAGCGATATAATAAGCTTTATCCCTGAAGCGATGAAAACCATACAGCTTGAATGTTGTGAAAATAACGACATATAAAATTAGCGAATTGCTATTGACGGAATATTCGGACAGATATATAATGAAAGTACCCAAAGAAAAGGTACAACCTGAGTAAGAGGGTTACCCGGAAATCGGCAGCTTAAGCTACTGATTACCTGCTGAAACAAAATAGTTTATCTTTTGAAGGGTAATGTGCAGTCATCTGAAAAACCGCTAGGTTAACAAGGTTCTGAAGATTTACCGCAAATCCAGTGAGATCGAAGTGAATCGGATAGCAACCACTTATTCAGAAATCCACTCCTTTTAAGAAGACGATTTAGATAAGCAGGAATTAAGGCTGAAGCGGAAGGCTGCGATGCTGAGCAGCGATGAATGACGCTTTCGGCAGGTGCAGAAATAGCCGGATAAAACAGGGTAAGTAAAAGAAAAGGAGGACGTACTCCGTTGCAGTACACCTCGGAGAATGGATAGGTAAATTCGTGATAAAATCATGATTATCTGTCCATTTTCCTTTTTTTGCAGAAAAACTGATTGCCGGAATAAGCATTTCCGGCAATCAGTTTTTTAGCGAAAAATATTTACATATATAATTTAACGTAAAGCTCTAGCTTTGTTCCCATTCATCAAGCTTGCGCATGACTTCATCGTAGGTTTTACGGGAAATATCGGGAAGCTTCCCGCCCCAGGCCTTTTCAGCTTCCTTAAAGCCTTGGATTATAGCAGCTCTCATCTCCCCGAGCTTAGTCTTGTCGTCACCGGCAACGGCTTTTGCAAAGGCGACTATGTTATCGCTTACTGCCCTGACTCCCAGCTCTCCATCCTCAGAAACGG
>JAEXXN010000247.1 GCA_023405875.1 Bacillota bacterium
GGCCATAGGTCGTTGTCTCTCCGCTTTCAAAGGCCACCAGTGAACCTCTTGATCTCTCAGGCACTTCACCCTTGAAATCCTCATAGCCGTGAAAAATGTGATGCATTATTCCATTACCCTTGGTATCGGTCATGAATTGGGATCTATAGCCTATAAGACCCCTTGCGGGTATTTTGAACTCCAATCTGAGATAACCGTCGCTGTTGTTGCTCATATTCAGCATCTCAGCCTTTCTGGGTCCGAGTCTGTCCATAACAACACCCATGAAATCCTCAGGTACATCAATTATAAGGTGCTCCATAGGCTCCTGGAGCTTCCCTTCCATTTCTCTCATTATGACGGTAGGCTTTGACACCTGGAATTCATAGCCTTGCCTTCTCATTGTCTCGATCAGTATCGAAAGATGCAGCTCTCCTCTGCCTGCCACCTCAAAGGTATCCGGAGAATCTGTCTCTGTGAGTCTCATGGCAACATTTGTTTCCAGCTCCTTAAACAATCTCGCCCTTAAATGTCTTGAAGTGACAAAGTCGCCTTCCTTACCGGCAAAGGGGCTGTTGTTTACTGTGAAGGTCATTGCTATGGTAGGTTCCTCAATGTTTACAAAAGCTATCGGTTCAGGGTTCTGAGGGTCGCATATGGTTTCGCCTATATTGATGTCCTCTATTCCCGAAACAGCAATTATATCACCAAGATATGCATCTTCCACCTCTGCCCTTTTCAAGCCCATGAAATTATATACTCTGCCAAGCTTTACTATCTGCTGTGTACCGTCCCTTCGACAGAGAACAGCGCTCTGGCCATATTTCATCCTTCCCCTTACTATCTTGCCGATAGCGATCCTGCCTACATATTCGTCATATTCTATTGTAGTGACAAGCATCTGGAGCGGTTGATCCATATAGCCCTTGGGAGGCTCCACATAGGATATGATGGTGTCGAAAAGCGGCTTCAGGTCTGCCGCTTGGTCTTCAAGCTTCAGCTTTGCAATACCCTGCTTTGCCGATACATACACAACAGGAAATTCAAGCTGGTGATCATCAGCGCCCAGCTCGATAAACAGGTCCAATATTTCATCTATTACTTCTTCAATCCTGGAATCAGGCCTGTCGATCTTGTTGATAACCACTATAGGCTTCAAATTGAGCTCCAGTGCCTTCTTAAGTACAAATCTGGTCTGCGGCATCGGACCTTCTGCTGCGTCAACTATCAGAAGTACGCTGTCAACCATTTTCAGCACCCGCTCTACCTCGCCCCCAAAATCAGCATGGCCGGGAGTATCTATGATGTTGATTTTTATATCATTATAAATAACTGCCGTATTTTTTGCCAGGATTGTAATGCCTCTTTCCCTTTCCAGGTCATTAGAATCCATTACTCTTTCCATTACATTTTCATTGCTCCTGAAGGTTCCGCTCTGCCTTAGAAGTCCGTCTACAAGGGTTGTCTTTCCGTGGTCTACGTGGGCAATTATCGCTACATTTCTTATATCTTCTCTCGTTGTTTTTTCCATTTTTATCTTCTCCAATACATAATCTAAGGTGTGATTCCTGTCAGCAATTCACACCTCAACAATTATAACCTTATATTTATTTTTCTACAAGAATTATATTAAAATACTTTATTATACTAAAATTTTCAAAGCCCCCGGCAATATCTGAAATTCTGCATCATCATTGCCCGGTATCTCCCCATCCACTTCAAGCAGGCCCTTGCCTTCACTCTTTACAAGCACCTTGCTTCCCTTGTACAGCTTAACCTTGGGATGCGTAAGATGCCTGCCTTCATATATCAAGGGAAAGCTTTTTATCAGGTCAACCTTGCTCAGGTTCCCCAGAATTATTATGTCAAACAATCCGTCATCCAGCAAAGCATCAGGCGCTACCTTCATTCCCCCGCCAAAGTATCTGCCGTTGGCTATTATCACACTGTTCATTTTTTCCTTCAAAACAAGCCGGTCATCAATGACCACTTCAAGAGCTTTATTCTTGTATTGTATAATGGTACTGACAGCGCTGAGCAGGAAGGACAGAAATCCCTTAAGGCGCTTTGAGTGCCTGTTCACCCTGTTTGCAGTTTCAGCCCCTATGCCGATATCCGCTACATTCAGAAAATACCTGGTATTAAGCTTTTCTGCACTGTTATCAGTGAAGCATACACGGCCTACGTCTACCTGCTTTTCCTTGTTTCTATCCAATACCTCAAGCAAGCTTTCAATACCTTTTTCCATTCCCAGGGCTTTTATAAAATCACAGCCTGTCCCCCTGGAGAACACGGCAAGCCTGGAGTCGGGAGCAAGGGGCTGCCCCCCTTCAAAAAAACCATTGACGACCTCGTTCATGGTGCCGTCTCCACCCACTGACATTATCGTTCCGAAGCCTGACTTCAAAGCCTTCCTGGAAAGCTCTGTCGCATGTCCAGGATACTCTGTAACGGCAGCTTCAAATTCATAACCCTTTTCCAGCAGGATGCTTTTAAACCTGGGCCATTCCTTTTCTGTAGCTTTGTTTGCCGATACCGGATTAACTATTATGAACATTTTCTCCATGCGAAAATAATACCCCCTTGAGTGTATGTATTGCGAGTGACGGCAACGCAGTACTACGGAAATTTAACCGGCGATAACATATAGAATCAGGGGTGACGGTGTACTAGGTTGTTTGTAATAATTCACCCATGTATCAATACTATTTCCGGTCAAGGAAGCCCAGGTCCAATTCCACTGCTTTGCCGATTATATTGTAAATATCCGAAAACATCTGGTTGAATGCAAATTCAGCCTTCAGGTATTCCGCTATATCAGGGTTAAGTATCAATACCTGATACAGGCTCTGAAGCCGGTTCAAACCGGCTTCATCCGGCTTCTGGCCGGAAAGCTGCATTGCCTGCAGCTCAAACTGCATTTTTTTAAAATCATTCAGCATATCCTTTGAGCTGCTGTTCCTGTCCACTTTTTCCTTGGCTGCCCTATAGCTTTTGTATTCTACGGAATCCGACAGGGCTTTAGCCAGTTCATTTGCTTTATCGTAAACGTACATATTGCTCCTCCTAAATCATATCTCCATAATAATGGGGAGAATCATCGGATTCCTCTTTGTCTTTTCATATATGAACTCCCTGAGGCTGTCCTTTACCTGAGACTTGATGGTTCCCCATTCAGTTATCTGCTTCTCCTCGCATTTTGCCAGAGCTTCCTTTATGACATTTTTAGCATCCTCCATAAGGTCCTCAGATTCTCTGACATATACAAAGCCTCTTGAAATTATGTCGGGACCGGCTACTACCAGGCCGTTTTCCTTACTTATGGTCACAACCACGACAATGAGTCCATCCTGTGAAAGATGCTTTCTGTCCCTCAGTACGATATTCCCTACATCACCGACTCCAAGTCCGTCTACAAGGACCTTTCCGGCAACCACTGTTCCTGCAACTCTGCCGGTGTCCCTTGTAAACTCCAATACCATCCCAATATCCCCGACAAAAATATTATTCTTTTCCACACCCATTTTTTCAGCCAGCTGTGCGTGCTGCTTAAGGTGCCTGTATTCTCCGTGAACCGGTACGAAGAACTTTGGCTTTATAAGTGCCTGCATAAGCTTAAGCTCCTCCTGGTACGCGTGTCCGGAGACATGAATATCGGCAAGTGATTCATATATTACATCGGCACCTTTTTTGAAAAGCTGGTTTATTACTCTTGATATAAGCTTTTCATTTCCCGGAATAGGATTTGCCGAAATGACGACCCTGTCGCCGGGAATTATAGATACCTTCCTGTGCTCTGCCGTTGACATGCGGGCCAGAGCAGACAAAGGCTCACCCTGGCTCCCTGTTGTAAGTATCATTATCCTCTCATGGGGATATTTATCTATATGGTCTACATCAATCATGACCCCTTCAGGCACGGTTATATACCCTAATTCAACCGCAACCCCTATTACATTTACCATACTGCGCCCGACAACAGCCACCTTCCTGTTGAACATGACCGCTGCATTGATTGCCTGCTGTATCCTGTGGATATTCGATGCGAAGGTTGCCAGTATCACCCTGCCTGATGCATCCCTGAAAAGCTCTATAAAGGTTGCCCCTACAGTGCTTTCCGACATTGTATAGCCCGGACGCTCAACATTGGTGCTGTCGGACATAAGCACCAGCACTCCCTGCTTGCCCAGCTCTGCAAACCTGTGCAGGTCTGTAAGCTCACCGTCAATGGGCTGATAGTCGATCTTAAAATCTCCGGTATGCACTATTGTACCAATAGGGGCATGAATAGCTATAGCTACCGAATCGGCAATGCTGTGACTGGTTTTGATGAACTCAGCCTCCAGCTCTCCGAGTTTAACAGTATCCTTCGGCTTTACAGTTATCAAATCTACAATCGGCAGCAGCCCGAATTCACGCAGCTTGTTCTCGACAAGCCCCAGGGTCAGCTTTGTTCCATATACCGGTACGTTTATCTGAGGCAGTATGTACGGCAATGCGCCTATATGATCCTCATGGCCGTGGGTCAGTAATATTGCCTTTACCTTTTCCTTGTTTTTTACCAGATAGGTAACATCAGGTATGACCAGGTCTATTCCCAGCATTTCTTCATCCGGGAAGGCGAGGCCGCAGTCAATTACTACGATGGTATCCTTATACTCGATGGCTGTCATGTTTTTGCCGATCTCATGCAGCCCTCCGAGAGGTATAAGTTTTAATTTTGCTTTACTTTTTGCCACTTTCAATATCAATCCTTTCTTTTTTCCGATCCCGATCAACTCTATAACGCATCAGCGGAAAATTTTTCGGTTGTAGAAAAATTTTATTGCCTTTGTGCGCTTCAACGAGGCAGGAGATATACTCTCCGCCTGGTAAACAAATTAATCGATACCCTTCACCTATAGAGGTGGGGGCCATTTATAGTCTCGTTATATTTCACAAAATCCTTACGCTATATATTCCGCAAAAAACATTTTGCGGAAATAATTCATTGAATCAGCCCCATGTCCTTATGAGGCGTCCAATATAGCTGTAAAACCCTGTGTATATATTCAATGCAAATAAACCGAAGGCTTATTATTTCTAAATTTTGCTGCAAATAATTATACTTACCTGCAAGTATGATTTAAAGCACCATAAAAATGGCATACATAGTGTATAGATGCCCTTCAATTTTATTTTCGTCAAACACATATTTTTTTATTACTTTTGCACCATTGAAAAAGGTATTGCATTCAAATGCAATACCGTAAATTACTTCCTACACTTCTCACAGTAGCCGAAAAATTTTACGTTATGGTTATTGATTTTAAAATTATATTTTTTTTCTATCCCGGTCTCAAGCTGCTCAAGCAGATCCTCCTCGACCTCTATTACATTGCTGCAGCCTACGCATATCAGGTGGTGATGTTGATGGTCCTCGTTGCGATGGTTAAGCTCGTATCTGCTTCTGCCGTCATCGAAATTGTGCTTGTAGACAAGTCCCACCTCATCAAACATCTGCATTGTCCTGTATACGGTAGCCAGGCCTATATCCGGGCACTTTACCTTGACCAGCTCATAGATCTCTTCAGCGCTTAAGTGCTTTCCCTCAGTCTCCAGAATAATATTGAGTATGGATCTTCTCTGAGGAGTCAACTTATAGCCCTTCTCCTTAAGCTTTTCTCTCAAATACTCAGACTCCGGCATCAAAGCTCTCATCTTCCTTCACAATGATATATTTGCATTTCATATTACGTAAACTATATGACTTAAAGGGCCTAGCCCGATTGA
>JAEXXN010000255.1 GCA_023405875.1 Bacillota bacterium
GTATGAGTGTTCGCTCCTGTAGTCGAAGTAAAACAAAGCTATAGGAAATCCATTTAGCAAACCGGCGAATTCCAATTTATCGATGTGATTATTAGGTTAGGTGCCAGTCTGTCAACCAGTGGATTTGTCAACTTAATTATGAACTAACTGGGTGAATAAGTTGACAAGTTGAAAACTAAATGTAGACGTTTTTTGGAAAGTGTATCATTTATCTTAGGCGTCAGGGAAGGCTTCGAAAAGCTATAAGGCAAAGATCTGAAACTGTTCATTTCTAAAATTCCAGGTTTACAAATTCGTTCTACTAAATATATTTCAAAGGCTTCTCTGATAACCAGGATATGAAGTTCATTTTTACAAATTGAGATTCCGGATATTTATACAACACAAAGATAAATAGGAATTTGATGTGGAAAGTCTTTGTACTTTTCTTCGTGCAAAATACAAATAAGCAGAGATACAAATAGATTTCGCATAAATCACATTGGCTATAACAAGAGTAGAAATGTGTAAGGCTTTTTATTTAAAACAGATGGAAAGGTGGTAATGTGCGATGGAAAGAGGAAATGTATTAGTTATTGGTAATTCAGGAGTTGGCAAATCAACCTTGATTAATGCCGTTCTTGGTGAAGAAAAAGCAAAAACAGGCTGGGGAACTAAAGGAACAACGGATAAACTAACTATATATGAAAGTGAAGAGATACCTTTTCGTGTAATAGATACTGTGGGGTTCGAACCTTCCTTCATTAAACAATACAAGGCCATCAATGCCGTAAAACGATGGTCGGAAAATAGCGCAAAGGAAGGCCACGAAGATAATCGGATTAATGTAATTTGGTTTTGCGTAGAGGGAACATCGAGTAAACTGTTCCCGAAAACTATAAAAGACCTTTTAAAAGCAACGTCGATGTGGGAATCAGTCCCGGTGATTGTTGTAATTACGAAATCATATTCTGTGCCAGAAAGAGAAAAGAATATCGAGATGGTAAACAGCGCCTTTGCTAAACAGAAACGCTGCTCAAAGAATTTGCGCAAAGTAATTCCAGTTGTTGCTTCTACATTTGTATTAAATGATAGTGCTTATGCAGCACCTGAGGGAATTACTGAACTTATAGATGCGACAAATGAGTTGATGCCAGAAGGTATAAAAGCTGGTGAAGTAGATATTGCCGCATTCAAACTCAATCGTAAGAGAGCCCTGGCTCACGGAGTAGTTGGAGTATCCACTACAGCAGGAGTTGTGGTAGGGGCTGTTCCGATACCATTCGCCGATACATTAATACTGACACCAATAGAAACTGCCGAGGTTAATGCCCTTGCTCACATATACGGAATTAGCAGAAATGAAGAATCAAAACAATTATTTAATTCTATTGTTGAGGTTGGAGCGATAAGTGTGGCGGCAAAAACAGCAGTAAGTGCGTTAAAAGCTATTCCTGGGGTGAATTTAGGAGCAGGTGTTTTAAATGCAATTATTGCTGGAAGTATTGTAGCAGCTCTTGGTGAAGGTACAATATATGCTTTTGAACAAGTATATTTGGGTAAAAAGAGTGTCTCAGATGTTGACTGGGTACAAAAGGTGATAGAGTCAAAGTTTTCTTCGCAATTCATTGATACTGTAAAGACTATAGCAGATAAAATAACTGAAAAAACAGATAAGCAAACTATTGCAAAGATTGTTATAGATGTCTTTGAAAATTACTTTAGCTCATCTGACAGTCAAAAAAAAATGAAGTCAAATATTCAAAAGGAGAGCGCTCAAAATGGTCGGAGTAGAAATTGATATGGTTGTTACAGACAGCCTGAAAGCATACGAAAAGATATTATGGGCATAGGGCAAGGGAAACAGGTACCTTGCCCCTTTTTGAAATATTAAAAATTGAGGGGATAGTACGATGAAAAAAAGAATGATTCCTATATTAATGCTGGCAATACTGCTGTTCAGCCTGATGCCGGTTGCGGCGGCACCTAACGATTATCTGATTGAAAACGGTGTGCTGATCCGTTATTCGGGAACAGCAACCGATATTGTCATTCCGGAGGGGGTAACTATCATCGGTGAGCAAGCCTTCTTCTTGAAAGAGATTGTCAGCGTCACCATACCGGACAGTGTGACCGACATAGAAAACGGCGCGTTTTCTACGTGTTGGTCCCTCGTAAAGGTCACTCTGTCTAAAAACCTCAAAAGTATCGGAGATGCTGCCTTTTACGATTGTCCGAAGCTTAAGGCCCTTCACTTGCCCTATGGGCTTGAGCGGATCGGATATCAGGTCTTTGACGCTTGTACGGGACTGACCGATATAACCATACCGACTACAGTCTCCGATATTAAAAGCGATTCTTTGCCTCACAACTGGACCAAAGCACAGAAAAAGGAGTTTATAGTTTTAGGTGACGGAATCCTTTACAAATATATGGGCAAGAGTGAGAATGTGATTATTCCAAACAATGTAAAGATAATCTGTGACAGTGCGTTTTCTTATAATTACGACTCACGGATAGCTGTAAAAAGCATCACTGTTCCGGGAAGTGTCAGGGAGATTTGGATGCGTGCCTTTGATGGCTACGTCAATTTGACCAGGGTCACTCTTGCTGAGGGGGTCACAAGCATCCATACCACAGCGTTTAGCGACTGCCCCAAGCTGACCCAGATAAGCATTCCCAAAAGCTTAGCAGATACCAGCCTCGTTTCGTTCAGAGAGCCGTGGTTGAATCCTCAGTTTGAAGAATTTGATATCCGTGGTAATGGGGTTCTGCTGAAGTATAAGGGAACGGCTGCGGAGGTCATTATTCCTGATGGTGTGAAGTATATTGCTATGAATGCTTTTGCCGGCAATCACACCCTTCAGACGGTTTTGATCCCTGAGAGCGTTGTAAGCATCGGACTGGCGGCCTTTATGAATTGTACAAATCTTATAAAGGTGAATATTCCAAGCGGTGTGAAGAGTATTGGAGAATATGCCTTTTATAATTGCATGAATCTTAGTTCCATAGAAATTCCCAGAGGAGTGACGCGCATTGAGGCTGGAACTTTTTCCCGCTGCATGTCTCTGAATCAAATGGATATTCCGGATACTGTAACTGTCATTGGTGAAGGGGCTTTTGCCTCTGCATACAAATTGGCTGAGGTTACTATTCCAAACAGCGTAAAGAGCATAGAGCAGCTTGCGTTTAATAATTGCCCTGCACTCAATGGTGTGATTATTCCCTCCGGTGTTGCTTATATTGGCAGGATGGCCTTTGGAAGCAACCCTCTCATGACAGATATCATCATACAAAGCAAGGATACGCGTGTGTATGAGGCTCCCCTTAATGAGAATGCATTTTCCAGAAGCACCGGCATCACAATAACCGCTCCTGCCGGGGGTGCGGTGCAGCGTATGGCTGAACGCAATAAAATCCTGTTTAAAGCGAACTGATTCCTTAATAAGATATAATAAAAAGAGGCAAATATGGAGGTAATATGAAAGTGAGTAACAACCTTAAAAAACGAATAGTGTGTACATTTTTAGCTATTACTATGACAATATCCTTAATCGGCAGCCCAGTGCCTGTAAATGCTGATAAGCTTGAAATACAAGCGCAGACTATATATGCAGGCTCTGAGGATATAGCTGTTATAAAAAGCGACGGTAGCCTATGGATCTGGGGAGCAAATAACAATGGGCTTCTGGGAAACGGTACTACAATACCCAGCGGCTTTCCGACAAAGGTCATGAC
>JAEXXN010000260.1 GCA_023405875.1 Bacillota bacterium
ATATCTGCCGGAACCCGCCGCCGAATATGCCGCACTGAAAGCCAAGCTGCACAAGGACTTTGAGTATGGCAGGAGCAGGTATACTCACACAAAGGGCACGTTCTTAAAGGGATTACGAAAAAATCAAGAGAGGAAGTGTCGATATGAAATATCTTTCAAAAGAAGTATACAAACAAATCCGCCAATGGGTTTACCTCTACGCCCGCCATCTCGATATTGCTCGATGGCAGTATCATTTTGAGAACGGCAGCCCGGAGGCGGTCGTCGAGGCTCTGTCGTTCTATCAAAACGAGGACGGCGGCTTTGGGCATGGTTTAGAGGCTGATTGTTCCAATCCGCATTCACACCCTGTGGCAACGGATATGGCTTACGGTATTCTGAAATCTTTGGGGTACGACGACAAGGAAAACCCCATGATACAGGGCATTATTAAATTCATTAAAAATGCTGAGTACTTTACCGAGCATGGCTGGTATTGGTCTATCCCGTCCAATAATAATTATCCTTGCGAACCCTATTATCAATTTCCAAACGCGCCGTGGTTTCCCTCTGATTGGCCTGCGGAAAACTATATAAACAGCGCAATGTTCGGCTTTGTTTTAAAGTATTTTGATAAAGAACATGAAATATATAAAAAGACGCTTAGGGCGATTGAGTACAGGCTTACGCTTATGCGAAAATATAAGGATTTTTGCTCATTCGCAGATGAATGGAATCAGCAAAGCATAGAGGCAAATGACTGGGTTTCAATGATTGAGCTTCTCGAAGATTATAAATTAAAAAGTGCCGAGGAATGCAGCCGGCTGAAATCGGAATTTATGGAAATAGTCAATTCATATGCAATAGAACCCGTAAGGATCTATATTCAAAAAAGGATAGAGAGAGAGGAAATAAGCACAGCAGAATTAGATGCAATGATTGACAATTTAAGTAGCAACAGACTGTGGAACGAAGATGGTCTGCGGTGCGAAAAGCCTAACGATAAGAAAGACTATGTGTCCTCTGTCAGTGCCCTTTGGTGGCCGATTATGGGTGCCATCAGTGACTTAAAAACATTAAAAGAGAATAACAGGCTGGAAGTAAAATAACATTGGCAGCTCCGCATTTTAGGAAGTGATAGCAATGAGTATATCGGAATATAATCGCATTATGATCGTTGGAAATAATGGCAGCGGAAAAAGCTATATGGCTAAAGAATTATCTGTTATCACAGGCTTGCCGCTCGTTCATCTTGATATCGAGTTTTGGCATCCTAATTGGGAAATGCCATCGAAAGATGAATGGAAAAATAAGAACACGGAACTTATAGCAAAGGAAAAATGGATTATTGACGGCAATGTCAATCATGGCGGCACAATGGAGCTGCGTTTTGGAGCGGCAGACTTGATTATATTCCTGGATATAAACCGTTTTGTATGTTTGGCAAGTATCATTAAAAGAAACGGTAAAAAGCGTTCGGATACATCGCAATACTATTATGAAAAGTTTAATAAGAATTTTTTCCGCTTTTGTAAGGGGATATGGAATTATTCTAAAACACGCAAACTTACTATATTGGGTTTGCATGATAAATATCCCGACAAACCATTTTTCGTTATTAAGAACAGAAGGAGAACGAAAAAGCTGCTTAATCAATGGAGGACTGAGATATGAGTATACAATTTACAGATGTTTGCTTTATTACGGAGGATGTGCTTGGACTCCGCGCTTTTTATGAGGTGATTTTCGGCGGCACGGCAGAGGGCGACGAAGTTCATTCATCACTTACCGCCGGTGGTGTGACCTTCACGTTTGATTTTGTTGAACCGTTGCAGGAGAGCTCAGCTTTTCGATATGTGTCTGCAGGCGGTGCGAACAATGTGATTGTCGGCTTCAATGTCGATGATGTGGATGCCGAATATAAAAGACTGTTGCCATTGAGCGTTGAGATGCTGAATCAGCCGACTACCCATCCTTGGGGAGCACGGTCGTTTCAGTTCAGAGATCCGGACGGAAACATACTGAATTTTCGCAGTTTTCCAAAACAGAGATGAAGGGCAGAAAAGCCTATTAAAAAAGCAAAGGGGACATCTTTAATCTCAATCCGAGGAGGCGAATTTATTGAACGATGGAAAAGTAAACATTGAAAAAAGGATGACACCAGAAGACTATATTAATCAGCAGCCTTTAGAACGCCAGGCCGCTTTAAGAAAATTGAGGCAGGTTATTTTAGATAATCTTCCCAAAGGCTTTAAAGAAGTAATTCAATATGGAATGATTGGGTATGTTGTGCCACATGAGATTTTTCCGGATGGCTATCATGTTAATCCTAAGGAACCGCTTCCTTTTATGGGATTAGCAAACCAGAAAGGTTATATTGCTATCTATCATATGGGCATATATGCAGATAAATCGCTTATGGAATGGTTTGTAAAATCCTATGAAGCATTAAATATAGGCAAACTTGACATGGGTAAAAGCTGCATCAGGCTTAAAAAGTTGAATAAAATTCCTATAGAGCTGATTGGTGAACTCTGTAAAATGATGCAAGTAGAAGACTATATAAGTATTTATATAAAACATAATCCCATAACAAAAGAGCAATGAAGTGGGAATCATATAAAACAACAAATCATCGTTATTAAATAATTTATACCACGGTTTGCTACTAAAATACCGGTTCCCAAGGAGTCATCAGATTCAAGAGACATCTTTTTTATATCCTCAAGGCATGCCGAAGTTTGTTGTTGCCTGCACAGGAAATAGTATGTTAACATAAATGGACGGTCCACGTGGGGATAGTACTACCATAAAAAAGCATAGCAAGAAGATCAATTAGAGGAGAATACATTATGAAAATCTCAAAGAAAGATGCGTTGATATGGTTTGATTTTTTTTCACAATTGCCTGAGAAAGAGAAAATCAGTACAAAACATGAAGAAATCATTTACTCTACCTTTGCACAAATTGAGGCGGCGGTCGATCATAGAAATGATATGTTAATGTCGGAAATCAGAGGTTTGAAAACCTTGGAGAATAGAACTTTTTTTGTGGGAAAAGAAAACAAATTCCCCCAAGGCTGTCGTTCTTGCCTGTTGGGCACCGGTTTGAGCGCAATCAGGAAAACGAATAAATGTAACTTAGAGTGTAAGTTCTGTTATAATTATGGAGAACTAGATGATATTCCGCCCGTTGGCGAGGGTATGTGGGAAATCGGAGGCACAAAATTTTATGAGAAGGATATTGATCTGCTTCTTTCCGTCCACCAGAAACCCACCGGCATTTCCTACGTTTTTTTAGAGCCGTTTATGGAAATTGAAAAATACTATCCGGTTATAAAGAAATTCAATAATGCAGGGATTCACCAACATCTATACACAAATGGCACTTTAGCTGCGGAAGATACCTTGAAAGCATTAGGTGAAGCCGGTCTTGACGAGATACGTTTCAATCTGGGTGCTTCCAACTGTTCGGACAAGGTAATTAAAAATATTGGAATAGCGAAAAAATATATTAAAAATGCAGGTATTGAAACTCCAATGACGCCTGAGTTTTTTGAAGTATTTTTTAAGAAAAAGCAAGCGATATTGGAAACAAAACTCGATTTTATCAATTGTGCAGAATTACATTTAAATGAGAATAACATAGATAATTATTACGGGGAAAACATGTATATTTCCAGACATGGCTATATATCTCCGATCTGGAGCAGAGAATTAACTCTGGAATTCATGAAAATAGCCGATGAAGAAAACTGGGATTTAGCAGTTCATGATTGCTCAAATTATACAAAATTTGTCAGGGGTTTAAATTTGAGCAATAAAGAGGGTATGTGGTTCGGAGCCAGTAATTATGCCTGTGAGTTTTCCAGGATTCCATACGAAGTATTCATACCAATACTGAATGATGATGATTTCAAATTTTTAAGTGAAGAAGAATTGCCTGACGGCTATAAACCGGTATTGATGAATTATTAGAGTGCCTTGTCAATTATGAGTGTTGCATTGCTGCTTGGGATACTGGTGTGGTTGCCGGAGACATTTCAGGGGAAAATAATTTGCCGCCAAGACTCTAGCAGGTTAAAGCGGCATCATTTTTATCTATTCAAGGCATGTTGAAGCAATTTGTTTGTTTTATAGAGCAAGAGGCGGCTCTAAATTCTGATAAAGGAGTGAAAATAAAATGGGAGCTTATGAAGAGGGTCAAAGCCGGAGCATCCATGGTATCGTTACGGGAATCGTTACGGAAAACTGGGACGCAAGTGGGAAACACCCCGGCATGGTAAAGACGAAAATCAATCTGGAAGAAGAAGAGCTTGTAACTGATTGGGTACGGGTAGCCCGGCCTTATGCCGGTGACGGTTGTGGTGCATATTGGCTTCCGGAAGTGGGTGACGAGGTGCTTGTGGCTTTTCACATGGGAGATTTGAGCCGTCCGTATGTCATCGGCTCACTCTGGGGCGGCAATAATGAAATTCCTCCGCAGACATCAAATGCCGATAATACTGTGAAACGGATAAAAACTAAGGGCGGCCATGAAATTGTTTTCTCTGATGAAAAAGGTAAGGAATGTTTGGAAATACATACGCCGAACAATTTAAAAATAACGTTGGAAGATGAAACGC
>JAEXXN010000328.1 GCA_023405875.1 Bacillota bacterium
CTCCTATGTAATCTCCCTTTTTATATACCGATTGTGAGTACTTCTTGCCGTTTTCGGCCAATATGTAAATGTTGGCACTTCCCCTCAGGATGATATAAAAATATTCATGTTTCTTGCCCTGCTCGCAGACGACCTGGCCCTTTTTATATTCCTTGATCTCAAACCTGTTAAAAATCTCATAAGGACAATCCTTTATGATATTGAAAACCACCCGGTCCAAATTCAATATTTCATGAATATTCAAGTATACCCCTCTTTTCTTTATTTTAAAATATATGGTGCCGACATTGAAGGACCTGTGTCCTGAAATCAATGCAAAGTTTACCGTACTGCGCCCTTTTTGCATGATAAACGGGAAAGCTGTCCTAACCTCGCAAAATGCTTATATTTAAAAGCTATATTTTAAGCGGATGAGTATTACTAATTAAAATCTTATCACTTAAATTGGAAATTTCCTATAGCCTTCTTCAATACAACCCCCATAGCCGGTTTATGATATTGTACCCCTTTGTCCTGTGAGTAATAAAAGCTGTATTCTTCCGCTCAAGCTCTGTGTTATAATTTAATAAAAATGTTTTTTAAAGGTGTGCTATGTCGAAAAAAGTATATGATGTCTTAGAGTTCCTTAAGAGCTATACCGACCAAGCTATTGACAATCCGAATATCCGTATGGGCCTGGATGCAATAACCGTCTCGACCAAGCTTCAAATACACCGGAGCGATGCAAGCAGATTGTTGAACCAGCTTTATAAAGAGAAAAAAGTGGTCAAGGTAGCAGGCAGGCCTATCAGGTACTTATATAGGCCGGTTCTTGAGGAAATATTAAAGCTGGTTCTGGATAATGATATTTACAGCATGGATGAATTATTGCGCCTGTTGGATAAAATCGGCGAAAGTGAAGCTACTGTCTTTGATAAATACTTCAACACCCGTTATTTCCCCGACAGGATAATAAACAGCGCAAAGGCGGCTATCAATTATCCGCCCAATGGCTTGCCGATACTTATTACAGGCCCTACCGGCAGCGGTAAAACCTTTCTTGCCGAAATGATGTACCGTTATGGTTCGGAGATCGGGCGATTTACAAAGGACAGCCCTTTTATCCGGTTCAACTGCTCAGATTATGCCAGCAATCCGCAGCTGCTGCTTTCGCAGTTGTTTGGCCATGAGGCGGGAGCTTATACCGATGCGAAAACCGAAAAAAAGGGCCTTGTTGAAATTGCTTCAGGCGGGGTGCTGTTCCTGGATGAGGTTCACTCACTGCACCCCCGCGGCCAGGAGATGCTTTTTTCTATTATAGATAAGGGCACCTACCGGAGAATGGGTGAAACCGCAAAGGAACGCACAACAAATATTATGCTTATTATGGCCACAAGCTTCAATCCCAAGGAAGCTCTTATGCAAACCCTGCTCCGCCGTATCGCAATAATTATTGAAATGCCACCCCTTGCAAAGCGTGATCCCGAGGAACGGTTCAATCTGATAAAAGGCGCATTCCTGCAGGAGAGCAACAACCTTCAGAAACGGATCATCATAAGCAAGGAGGTCCTTAATATCCTTATGAGCTATGAGTGCCCGGGAAATATCGGACAGCTTAAAACGGACATCAAAAACATATGCTCACAGGCTTATCTGGATAAGTCAAAGCCGATATTAAGGGTGGAAACGGATCAGCTGCCCGATCAGATCATAATGCGGGCGATAAACATCGATAAAGGGGTCCACAGCGAAGCAATATGCAATACCGACCTGCATATATACCCATTAAGCGACGATTCCAAAAAGCCTTACCGGCCCATACCTCTCTTGCGTATTCTGTCGGAAGAGTGCAAAGGCCAGGCCGGTTTGGAGGCTGATAATATCAATTATGCCATGGAAATATATCTTAAGCAGTTCAGTTATTTTACCCAGCTGTACCCTATATCCAACCGTGTACTATATGATAAAATAGGTATTTTGCTTTCAGATATATGCGGGAAAAAAAGCGGTTACGAAGTCCTCCAGGCAGGCTTTTACTATGAATTGGAAGCCGTTGCGGAAGGAAGGCAGATACCGCACAAGACCTTTAAAGGCATAGCCGATTTAGTCGGACTCAACAGCCTGCTCAGAAAATTCGATGCTAAATTTCATCTGCTGGAGGGAGCCTTAAAGGACGTCAATATTCCTTATAATTATGCGTATACTTTGTTTTGCTGGATGTATTTCATTTCCAACCATCAGCAAACCTTTGACAACAGGATATATCTGATGTCGGATAAATCTGACGTCAGGCAGGTAATTGCAGATACAGTCAATAAACTGCTCGGTTTTCATAATATTGAGGTATTGGACAAATCAAAATTTACCGATCCCCATACGGATCAGCATAATACCGGCATTGTCATACTGGATACCAAGGATGCTCAGAATTTGCTGTCCGGCATGATATCCGACAGGTTGAAAAAGGCTGTCCGCGTGGTGCTGCACGATATCAGCACTACAAACGTGGTAGTATTGTCCAATAAAATAGTTCAGTATGATTGGGACTATGACCGCCTCATCAAAAGCATTAAAAAGCAGCCGTCTACGTTTTCCGAAAAGAACCAGGAGCTTTCAAAGTATGCAATCATTTTGCTGGTATGCGACGAAAATGAACCGGGCAGCAGAAAGATCAAGGACGTATTATTAAATATAATGAACCTGACGGGCAATGCAAATATCACCATATATGTACTGGGCCTGAATCAATGCCATAGCTACGAGGAATTGGACAGACAGGTTATGGAGCTTCTGAACAAGCACTCGGTGAGGTTCGCCGTCGACCTTATCAATTACTCCTACAGGCACTCCGGATTAAATGTGATCCCCTTTGAAAC
>JAEXXN010000498.1 GCA_023405875.1 Bacillota bacterium
TGAGCTGTAGGCTGCCTTTCCGTCGCTGTGCCTGTTCAGACACCCTATCACACAGTTGGGCGCACAGTTCTTGTTCATCTTTTCACCGGCTGCCTTTGTCCCGCTGCACAGCTTTATGCCATTTGCCTTTTGAACAGGAGCGTTTGTAAATTTTTTACCCTGCTTCATCATCTGTATCAAGGTGATTGACCCGTATGACGGAAGTGCCCCGCCGCATACCGGATTGGAAACGATCAGCTTCCCCAGCCTTTTTGACGCTGCCCTGAAAGCCTCCTCATTTTTTACTTCGGCAGAAAAGTGCCTTCCTGATGTAACTGCTATAGCCTTTATTCCTTTATATCCGAATATGTCTCCCATGCCCCCTCTGGAGCAGTAATATTCAGGCTTTCCCTTGGAATAGGTGCTGAAAACACTTGCAAGAGGTATGACCCTTTCTCCCGCCGGACCTATTCCGATTATTGAGGTGTCGTCTCCCCATTGCTCTCTTAACAGCCCTATAGCTTCGGAGACTTTCATGTTCCTGATCTCATCAATGGCATGTATTGCGACTTCTCCATCCCTGATATGTATCACGGCATTCCGCTTCTCGGAAGCGCCGCAAATCAAAACAGCATCAATACCCATGGAAGCCAGCTTCTGTGAAAATGGCCCTGCCGCATTGACGGACTTTATACCGCTAACCTTTGATTTCTGAGCTGCTATTGTCATTCTTCCCGTGCTTGGTGCCTGTGTCCCGGTCAGAAGTCCGGGAACCAGGACAATGCAGTTTTCGTCACTCAGATATTCTGCATAAGCCGGTACATTGCCCATGATCAGACTTGCTGCCAGCGCCTTGCCCGAATTCCTGAACCCCGGTGTATGCTGCACGCTTGTTATTTCATGATTGCTCAAATCTACCCTTACTATTTTACCCAAGCTGAGTCCCTCCCCCGTATATGTTTTCAGCATTGTGAAATATACCTCAAACCGTTAATATTCTAGCATAATAAACCGTTCTTAATGATTGGATTTTTCTATTGTGCATATTATTGCCATAGAAAGCTTCAATAATGTTTGCCGGGTAAAGATCATACGGAAGGTTCCCCTTTTGGGAAAAAATGTAGAGTGCCGTATAGCTCTATTATTGGTATAATAAGGAGTATGAGGCATTTGTATCAAATTACATCCGATCATTCAATGGGGGTATGGGTATGCAACGAAGAGTAATTATGCTATTACTTGCAGGCTTGATGATTTTCAACCTTTGTGTGGTTGCTGTGGCAGATGATTCAAAGGGAAGCGACCATATCAAGTGGAGCACCCTGAGAGGGAAGGAAACTGAAAACCTGAACAGTGTGGCTTACGGCAGCGGATGTTTTGTGGCAGTGGGCAGCGGGGGTGTTATACAGGTCCCAGAGGATGGGGCTGAATGGAGGAAAATCAAATGGGATAATTCTATGGAGCTGCATCAGGTCACTTATAACGGTGAGCTCTTTGTTGCAGTGGGAGACAAAATTATAGTCAAGTCAGCCGATGGCTTGAAATGGGAAAAAGTCTTGGAGCTCCAGGGCGAAGCAGATTTTGGCTATGGCTACCATCCCAGGTTTTTGAATATATTGTGGAATGGCGACAGCTTCTATGCCTTTGGTCAGGGCAGGTTTTACAGTTCTCCCGACGGGACTGAATGGAAGCAATGCTATGATGCCGATGCATCCTATAGCGTCGGTGGCTTTAACGGAACAACTATTGACAGCCTGGCTTTTTCTGAGGATAAAGCTGTGGCACTGGCTATAGTGGATAATTTCAGGGTCATACTGACTTCAGAGGATGGCAGCACCTGGGTCAAGAGGAACGCTCCCAACATAGCGTATCCCTCCCGGCCTCGGGTCTACTATAACGGCAAAAGCTTTATTGTTCCGGGTATAGATGCACTCATCCATTCAGAGGATGGGACAAAGTGGAGCATTGAAAGCCAGAAGCCCCCATGCACATTCATCTGGATAAAAAACATCGACGGCACTTATTACGGCAGTGATGGAAGCAGCCTGTACAAATCAACATACGGATTTACCTGGGAGGATACAGGTCTTACCACAAGCAGAATAACGATCAATGATATTGCATGGGATGGAAGGGAAACCTTTGTGGTCACCGGAGACAACGGTCTTGTCCTGACATGCGGAAAGGACAGTCTCTGGAATAAGGCCGATATAGACACATACTATACCACCAACAGTGCGGCAACTGACGGTAATTTCATGGCGGCAGTCGGTGATTATGGACAGATCCTTGTAACCGGAGACGGCGTCAAATGGGATAAGATCAAGCCAATTACCGATAATAGCCTGAGATATGTTGTTTATTATGAAAAACGCTTTGTAGCGGTAGGTGAGGCCGGAGAAATACTTGTCTCACATGACGGCTATCAGTGGCATAAGGCAGAAAACCCTGCAACCGGGACAATAAGGGCTATAGCCTACGGCGCAGGAAGATTTGCAGCCGTCGGCGACGGCGGAGTAATGATAGTGTCGGAGGACGGGGATAAATGGAAACAGGTAGAGCTGGATATGCTGCAGGATATGGGAGATTATTCCGTTAGCTATAACGGAGACAGCATCAGCGGAATAGTATACAACGGAAAGAGCTTTATTGCAGTATCAACCGGTTTTACCTTCCGTTCCTCTGACGGGCTCAGTTGGGAGAGGTTAAGCACAAATACCTTCTATACTCCCATGCATACTGTAGATGGCTTCAGAGCTTATGAGCAAGGCCACTCCCTGCTGTGGGACGGCAATAAAGTATTGCTCTGGACAGGAGGCGTGCTTGCACAAACCGATAACGGTGAAAAATGGGCATATATAAGTGAGGCTCCTTACTGGTCAAAACCGCTTTTTTATGAAAACGGCCTTTATTTCTCAGATATTTACTGCTCCAGTGATGCAGTTTCCTGGGAACCGGCAGCCGACGGTCTGAACCCGGGAGAAATACACTCGGTCATCGTCTTTAAAGGAAAGGTTTATGCCTTCGGCATAAAAGGAATGCTCTTGAAAGGTGAAGTTCTGGCAAGACCTGAGCCCGCAGATTTACGCTTTATCTGGACTGCTTCACCCACAAGCCCGCCGAAGGCCTTGGAGGGAATAAAGCAGGTTGCCCGTAATGGCTACCTATGCCTTCCGGCAGATATAATCGGTAATCTTTCGGAGAGCAAATTAAAGGTAGGCAGCAATGGAAGCTATAGCTTGAGCAAAAATGGAACAAATATAGACTTTAAGGCCGGAAGCAGTACAATCCATATCAACGGTAAATCGGAGAAGCTGCCGTCTGCATGCTATATGGCAGGAAAAAGACTTATGGTGCCTGCTGCATATGTCTTTGACAAATTGGGCATCAGGCTGGAGTATAACAATATATCCAAAATAATGACGCTTCATCCAAAGGCAGTGGAAAACTAATTTTTTCCTAAGTTAAGACCAAGCTCAATTACATATTTATAAAACCAAAAAATAAATAAGGATAGTGCCTTTCAAGTATCCGGCACTATCCTTCAATTTATCCCTATTTCAAAACCTTCAGTGCAGCTGCTGTACCCATCACCGGATAGGATTCCGCTACTTCCCCTCCTAATTTGACCTCTACTGTATCTCCTGCCTTCAGCTCGCTGTAAGAATCGATATTTTCCAACACTGTTTTCATATTTACCGTTACCCTTGCCTTATCATATTGGGTATCGTTTTCTTTCTTGCCTTCAATCAGGAAGGTGACACCGTCCTTACCCTGCACTATATCCTTTACTGTGCCCCTTACTCCTATTTCCCCTGTCGAGATCACCGTCAGCTTCTCAGCTCCGCTCATAACGGGATAGGACATTGCCACAACCTCTGGGCATACAACTTCTACTACATAGCCCTCTTTGATTTCACTGTATGAGGCTATATTCTCCAGTACAGTATCTCCGGTTACAGTAATAGTTGCTATATCAAAGCGTGTATCAAGCTGCTTCTGCCCGACTACCGTGAAGGTGACACTGTCCTTGCCCTGTACTATATCCTTTACTGTCCCTCTCACACCAATCGGAGCTGTGGGTTGCTGCGATTCCGCGCCGGTATTCAGCTTTACCGTCTGAGTCTCTTCATCCCAGACTATTTCCATCCCCAACGCTCCTGCTATGGCTCTGACCGGCAAATATGTGCTGCCATCCACAATGATTGGTGTTATTGTATCACCGTCAGCATCCTTCAGGGAAAGCTCCTGGCCATCCAGGGTAACGGCGATATCCGGCCTTAATGTGGCTGCTACAGTTGTATAGATTGCCGCCGCACCTACTATTGATAAGCCTGCAATTACTACTATCAGCAATATAACTAATATTTTTTTCATAGCTTTATCTCTCCTTTGCTTTGTTGTGTTTAAATTTATTTGTATTATTATAGACGTCAGGTATGTCAAATACGTTCCCGGTTGTCAGAAAAAATAAAAAATCTGGAGGTGATACAATAGTCTTTTTATAGGATCATAAAAAGAGAGCTTATTCAAGATGCTCATTATGAGAATCCCGAACAAGCTCAAAAGAAATTTTCAAATATTATTGATAGCTCATATGTATGCATACCTTACAGGATAAATTATTTAATCTTGACAATAATAAAAATAGATATAAAAATAAGGAGGTTGCTATACATAATGGCAATAATCGATAAAATAATCCCTCACAAGGATAATGGCATGCTCAATGTGGGAGAAATTTATGCGGTATGGTCACAAGTAACGGCTCGGTATGACACAATGGAGCTGACCCAGTACATACTGGATTCCATACATGATGCTGACTTCAAAATGCTGGTGGAATCCGGTTTAAACAACATAATCATACCTCAAATAAAAAAATTGGAAGGTATTGCCCAAAAGCACAGCATACCTTTACCCTCCAGACCCCCTGTAAAAGTAGATTTGCCCACTGAAACCAAGGCTGAAAGGGACAAAGCCCTGTTTAAAATAATCATTGACGGTGCACAGACCGCTTTAAAGGTTCATATCAAAGCTATTGAAATATGCACCAACGACTCATTGCGAAGCTTATTTATGGATTTTCTGAAGCAGGAATTGGAGGATTATAATACCCTGGTCAAATATGGCAAATTCAAAAGCTGGATCAGCAATCCGCCTATCTACATGCAGGAAAAAATGCTTTGAAGGGGCGGAATCCCGCCCCTTCTTACGGTGCCGCACACCACACTTCGGTGCTTATTTTCTTCTGCATCCCTGTTGAAAGCCTTGTCATTGTCATTTCATAGAGATCTATTTTTCATTTTTATTTTTATCCATTCCATCAACAGCGAAACAAGAAAACAAACAACATAGGAAATCGCAAAATATAGCAGCGTCTGTTTCAATATAGGCGGATATGTATTGTTATAAAGCTCAGAAAACAGTAGCCGAGGCAAAACAACACCACCGATCGTCACACCTATACTTACTCCAATTGCAGATTTCAAAGCCTTTTTAACCATAAGCTTTCACCTCGTCAAATTCTTGTTTAACTATCCCTCATTTGCTTCTACGGTAATCGGAACAACATTTTTATTAATATCGTATAAGGTGACTGAGCCGCTGTTTATAGGAATCACAACAGCAAAAGGCTTTGTTGGGTCAATATCGATCCGGGTAACATTGACGCCATTATCAAGGTCAATTCTCGCCACCCCAGCTTTGTTCATGGAAATTAGCGCAGAACCATTGGGATCATATCTAAGCTTACAAATTCCATCCATAATGCCGCTATTTGCACCGCCGGACCGGAAGAAATAGCCAAATGAAAAACCATCCCGATTAACATATATAGAATAAATATAGTCATCGAGAGTATCATCATAGAAGATCATGGCACCAAGCCCACTGTTGACTGACTTGGATACTTCCCATGTGCTGTCGATTTTTTGGTTTTTTCTTGCGTCTTGCTCTATGTTATTGGCAGGTACCCCAAAAACTCCTGAGGATATAATAAGAGCCAGAGCAATAAAAATACATATGGTAATGCCTATAGCAATGTTTTTTGATTTTCGTAGCATATCTGATATCCTTTCAAATTCCTGTTCACCGACTATCATTATACGGTAAAAATAATCCAACGTCTATTCAATCTGGAACCCACAGCTATTTACCGGCCTTTTCTCTATCTGCCTCATCCAGGAATATGAAGTTTGCACCGCATTGATAGCCGCTGCAATGGTTACGTGTCGAAGGTTGGATCGTCCAACAATGCGGATAGCAAATAC
>JAEXXN010000433.1 GCA_023405875.1 Bacillota bacterium
CAACAGAGCCGCGCCTCCGGTGTATACTGCCGGACCGTAGTCATCCCAGTTCACATAGCTGTCCAGGGATTTTAGTATCACTCCGTCATAAGTCCTGGACTTGATATCATCTTTTGCACTTTCTTCAAGATATTCGTAATAAAGCTCTCCGTTGCCCTTTCCGAATTCCCTTTCGGTGAACACACCCTCAGAGTACGTGGCAAAGCCTTCATCCAGCCACGCCTCGTCTATCTGATCGTTGCCCACCACTCCATACCACCATTGATGGGCTGTCTCATGTACTGTAGTGTACAACAGATTATCGCCGTTGAATTCGTCATCATAGTATTTTGAATTTATATAAACCAGTCCCGGGTATTCCATGCCGCTTGGAAACTCTGTCTCCACCACGGAATAGGTCGGGTAGGGATACTGTCCGAAGCTGCTTCCGAAGACATCAATGGATCTGATTCCATATTCCAGGGCTGCTTTGCCCTTATTTTCATGGCCCTTGTAATAGTAGGACTTTACCAGAGTGTTACCTGCTTTCCCTTCAGACACCAGGAAAGCATCACTGGCGATAAAAGCAAAATCTCTCATATTCTCAGCCTTGAAGCTCCACAGCTTGTCGGCCCCCTCTGTCTTTTCTTCAGCCAGAGCTCCTGAGGCTGCTATTGTGTATTGTGACGGTGCCTTTATGTTCACAGCATAGTCCGAGGTATCACTGTAGAAAGGATCACCAACAGAATAATATTTATCCAGGTTCCATCCCGCTTCATCATAAACTGCGGCTATAGGATACCAATTTCCCATATTTATGTTTTTTTCACCGTATCCGAACCTTTCTCCTGCCGGAGGGATGACCACTTTATATTTGAAGCCCAGAATTACGCTTTCATGAGGCTTTAAAGGCTGGGGAAGGGATACCTTAAGGATAGTCTCACCCTCTCCCTGGATACTGTATTGAAGCTCCGTCCTGCTCTGTCCATCCGAAAGCTCTACCGATGTAAATTCCGAATAACCGGGCTGGAAGCCCCTGGAGTATGCCCTGTCAAAATCATCAAAAAGGAACGGTGCCGTTTCTGCTTTCTTAAAGGCATTGGTATATACATGGAAGTAAAGCTCACCAAGCTCTACAGTCTCGTTATTGAAGTATGTCACCTGCTGCTCCGCCGTCAGGACCTTGTTAACCGGGTCAAGTACTGCATTTATCACATATTCATTTCTATCCGTTTTTTCAGCCTGCTGTACCGCTACATTTGCAGGCACAGGTATCTCCGGAGCCTCCTGATGCTTGAAGCCGCAGCCTCCTATAATGGTCACAGCCATTATCATAATAAGAATATAAACAGTTGTCAGCCTAATTCTTCTAATCAATAAAATCAACCTTCCTTTTCATATTAAATATATGATCAGTTTTTTGACGCTCATTTAGTATTCCACATATTAATTTTTATATAGAATACGCGAAAGAGCCGATGATTTATTATAACATAAGTGCAATCCGCCAATCGGATTGCTTCACACCGTTTCAATAAATGCATAGAAGATAAAACCATAAGGTTTTATTTCCTTGATTGCATTTATTATAACATATAGCTAATTTGCGCATTCTATAAAATTAAAGAATATATTTCAGGATATCTGGGATATGTTTATAAAAGCTCTCCTAAAATATAAAGTACTCCGATTGATATTACTATGCATTATTTATTAAAGCCGGTACCGATTTATACATGTTTTGGCCGCCTTTCCTAAATAAAAAATAAGTCAAAAATATTTCACAATTTCTTCATAAATCAGTTGTAAAATTGTAAAAACCTATTTATAATTTACTAGTGTAATAAAATTTGGTATATTATGGATATATAATTTCAGGAGGATGAAATGTCCAATATCTTGATAGTAGATGATTCTCAGGTTATGAGAAAAAATCTGAAAACCATACTTTCAGAAGCAGGTCACACCATTGTTGCCGAAGCTGCAAACGGTACACAGGCATATAAGGAATACCTCCGTCATTTTCCCGACTTGGTTACCATGGATATAACCATGCCCTTCATGAACGGGGTGGATGCTCTGAAAAAAATCATAAATGAGTTTCCCGATGCAAAGATCGTTATAGTCAGTATAGCAAACAACAACAGGATAATCCTTGAAGCAATGCAGTGCGGAGCTTCAAATTACGTACTCAAGCCCTTTACTGTGGAAAAGGTCCTGCATGTGATAAACCAGGCGCTGAAGATCAACGAGCCTGTAAGCAGCGAAACAGTCGACAGGATATATAAGGCGCTGCATTCCCAGCAGCTATAACCCTCTCATAAGCACCATATAAACGGGAATGAACAGTACGCTCAGGGCTGTAGTCACAGTGACCATCAACGTTGCATACCGGTAATCGGAATCATAAGCCTTGGCTGCTATGGCAGACTGTGCTATGGCAGGCATAGCTGCCTGTATTATAAAAACCTTTGTCATCAGGCTAGGGATCGGAATGATCCGCGACATTGCATAAACCATAAGCGGTGAAAAAACAAATCTTCCGAAAATCAACGCCAGCATATCCTTATCAATTTTGATATCCTTCAGCTTTATGGTACTGAAGGTGATCCCTATGAAAAGCAGTGACAGCGGAGTTGTCAGATTGCCTATGTACTTAAAGCTATCCATCACAAAAGCCGGAGGCTTTATCCCGGCCAATATCAGAAGGATACCCGCAATAAAGCCTATAAGGGGTGGAGAGAATATCCGCTTCAGGGTGCCCATGCTTATTATTCTGTCCTTGTTTCCCTTCTTGTCCCTGCTTATTCCGTACATTCCTATAGTCCAGAAAAGTGTTGTATTTGCGGCATAGTAAAACAATACAAAGGGCGTGCTTTCCTCTCCGAACAGTGCCAGGTTTACCGGCATTCCGATAAATATCGTATTGGAAGCAAAAAACATCCCCTGAAAAACGCCCCTTCTCCCGGGCTTTACCTTTATCAGCGCAGTTATGGCAACAGCAGCAGCATAGCATATGAGCATCGTTGCAAAGGGTATGAACAAGCCTCTTCCTGCACTGTAAAGCTTGTCCCGGTCAAAAACCGAAACAAGATTTGAAATGATCATAGCCGGAAGCGATACATTGATGACAAGATTTGTGAATAGATTTGCAACCCCATCATCAAACATCCCCCTGCGGGTGAGATAATATCCCAGGGCGATGATGACCACCAGGCTCAGTGCACTCTGAAGTGAATCCAATACAACCTCCAACATAAGCTCCTCCACAATTTCCTTCCAATGCTATCTATATATTTCGCGTAAATATTTCCTTGATTTCATTGAATTCGCGCCATACCCTGGTATAACGGCTTAAGCGCGTTCAATATATTTTATACAGCTTATTAAGCTTGAGCCTCCTGGCTATCAATCCGACTAAGGGCAGCAAATACAAATAATATGCGTATATGGCATAGGTGCTGTCTGCCGTAAGCGCTGCAGCCGGCACAGCACCGGCAATGTTCCACGGCACCAGCGCCGACAATACTATTACCGTATCCTCCAGGTCTACTGCAAGCCGGTATTTGTCTATACCTGCCGTCGCATACATGCTTCTTACCAGCTGGTAGGTCAGCATGACTGCAAGAGTCTGGCTGCAGCCGAAGGACCCTGCCATTATGCTTGTCAGGATCAGTGCGGCAAATATTCCCAGCCTGCCTCCCAGCTTCAATATCAAGCCCTCAACATCCTTAAGCAGGGAGGTCCCTTCAAATACTCCCGATAATGCAAAGGATACAAGCACTATCATAGTCACGTTCACCATTGAGACAATGCCGCCCCCGCTCATTATATCCCCAAGCAGGCTTTGTCCCTGCATTCTGTAGCCCATCAACACATAGCCCGTCACATCGGCTATTGATTCCCCCTGCATAAACACTGTTATGACCATCCCGCATATGATGCTTACCAGCATGGACAGCTTCACCTCCACACGGAAAGCGGCAAGCGCAAGAATTATCAATGCCGGCAGTATAACCACAAGGTTAAGATCAAAGGAAGAAATTATTTCTTCACTTATCCGGCTTTCTCCCAGATGTAAAGGGTTCTGAAAGGACAATATCCCATATATGACTACACATATTCCAAAGGGGATGAGAGCTGTCCTGAACATGTTCCTGATGTTGGTGTACAGGTCGGTATCGGTTATTGTCGCTACCAGATTGGCGCTGGAAGACATAGGGGAACACCTGTCCCCGAAGTATGCCCCTGCAATTATTGCACCGGCAACCATATTGATATTGATATCCCCACCCTTTACCATTACTATAAGGATCATCCCGATGGTACCGACAGTACCGAAGGAGGTCCCCAGCAGAAAGGATACCAGACAGCTCAATAAAAATGCATATAGTATGAAATAATTGGGGTTCATGAGCTTTATGCCGTAATACACCACATAGGCAACAGTACCCGAAGCCCGCCATATTGCAGTAATGGCACCTATCAGAAGTAAAATGTTGATTATAGCAAAGGCTTTCTTTGAGCCCTTCAGCACCATACCGAAGAGTTCTCTTATTTCGAAGCCTCTCTTGTTTGCAATTGCTATAAATAATATAAGCCCGGCAAAAAGGGGATAAAGTATGTTTATCCCCTTGTAAACACTGAACATCAGAAGTATAAAGGTACTCACCAGTGAGATTATTACGTCCAAAGAATTCCCCCCCGAGTTATCAGCCTATTAAATATAATTATAACGCATCCGGAGAAAATTTTCCGGTTGTAGAAAAATTTTCTTTCCTTTTCGCGTTTCAACGAGGCAGAAGATATGCAGTGGAGGGACATTTTTAGCCTCATTATATTCCTTGTAACAGCCTTTGCCAATATAATTCAGCTTCCTGACTCCAAGCTTCTTTTTTCAGCAAGTATTCTTTTGTACTCAATATCCAGCTGCTCCACATCATCGCCTTTTGCCGGCATTGACAGCCGGCTTATTATCTCCGACAGCCTTGTATCCAGCAGCAGCCTTTGTTTTTCCCGTTCTGCCGCCCCGGCAGCAGCGGGATGCCTTTTCATTTCGTTATATTCCTCATAGCTGCCCTCAAAGGTCTTGAGCCTGCAGTCCTCAATAAATATGAGCCTGTCGGCGGTACCCGCGATCAACTTTCTGTCGTGAGATGCAAAGAACAGTGTGCTTTCGTACAGCCTCAGAGCATTTTCCACTGCCTCCATTGAGTATATATCAAGATAGTTGGTAGGTTCATCGAGAATTATGACATTCGCATCCGAACAGAATATCTTTGCAAAGCAGGCCCTTACCCGCTCCCCTCCGCTCAACTGCTCCACCCGTTTATATACCTCATCCTTTTTAAACAACAGCCTTGCCAGCATTGTTCTCGCGAAATTCTCAGGGTAAACGCTTCCCTTCATTATATTCTCAAGTATTGTCCAGCCTTCTTCAAGTATATCGGCAGCCTGGCTGAAATACCCTACCCTGACACCATTGGCAAGCTTTATTGACTCATCGCCCTCTATTATCATTTTGAGCAGCGTGGATTTTCCTGTACCGTTCCCTCCCACAAGGGCTGTCTTTGAGCCGTTCAGCACCTTAAAATCTGCATCCCTGAACAATTCCTTGGAGCCAAACCCCTTTGTAATTCCGGCTCCTGATATCAACACCCTGCTTACGGGCTTATCCGATTGCTGCATATCGAGCCTTACCCGCTGCTGCTCCTTTGGCCTTTCCTTTACCTCCAGCCTGCCGATTCTTGTCTCCATCGCCTTGATATCCTTGCTCAGATTTTTCTTTGCCTTCTGATTGCCCATCTTATGCAGTCTAGCCTCTGAATTCCCCATCCGCTTGGGTGTGTTCCGCATGGAAGCGCTTCTGTTCTTTTTTTCCATTATGGCTTCCTCAAGAGCCTTTTTATCGGAGATATACTTCTCATATTCAAATTGTGCCCTCTCCAGCTCCATTTCCTTCTGCAGCCTGTATTGTGTATAATTGCCGCTGTACTGCTTCAGGGCTGCGTTTTCAACCTCTATTATTTTATCGCACAGCTTATCCAGAAGCTCCCTGTCGTGGGATACAAGGATCAGCAGCCCCTTGAATCCGGAAAGCTTCTCCTCCAGAAGCTCTATTCCCTGTATATCAAGATTTGCAGTGGGCTCATCAGCCAGAAGGATGCTGCTGTCCTCAGACAAGCTGCTGGCTATCTTGAATCTTGTCTTTTCTCCGCCGCTTGCCGTAGCCAGGCTTCCGAAATCCAGCCCAAACTCCCTTGCCATGCGCCTGTCTACCTCAGAAGTCTCTTCCACCTCCAGCTGCCTTATATAGGCCAGCTCCCCGCAGCTTCTTATGCTCCCCTCATCGGGAGCAAGCCTGCCCGCAAGCATATCCAGCAGGGTGGTTTTCCCTGCGCCGTTTGGCCCGACTATACCAAGACGTTCTCCGTAGTAAGCCTTAAACTCCTTTATATCCAGTATAAGCCTGTCGCCATAATATTTTTTTACATTGTTTATTTCCATCATAAGCATAAAAAAATCCCTCCTGTTTTCCGGAGAGAATACGCAACTACACAGACAGCAGCCCATGTAATAAGCTACACAGGTAAGCCGACCATACCGTTATTCACATCTTTAAGAAAAAGAATCTGTATTCTAACCGGAACCGAATGAACAGCAAAACAAGCCCTGTAATCGGGGATATTTCACTGTGATTAAGTTGTTCCAAATTAAAATACTATTCTCATATCCTTAATACCTTTGCCTTTCCTAGCTTCGTAACTATTATAGTAAAGAGTGGGACGGAAGTCAAGCTCCAGCCTTGCAGGATATTATTCCCTTCCGCAGAATTTCAATACTGCAGGAAGTGCCGCGTATGCTTTATGCAATTTCCGTAACAATATCATTCTCATCAACAATAATTCTGCTATTTTCATTTTTTGCCCTTGTAGAAGCAAGACTGGCAATATTTATCAAGGTTTTTGCAAAATTCAAGGGAGTATTTTGTTTTGACTTGGCAAGCGACCCCTTGGTTACACCTGCCGAGGCACTGATACCTATGCCATTATAAAAAGCATGTGCCGATATTGCATCCAGAAGCCTTTCAGCAAGCTCTTTGCACTTATTGATATCGAAAGGAGTTATTACAACAAATTCATCTCCGCCATAACGGCAAATTTGTGCTTCCTCCGGAGTATTTTCAATGAGAATATCACTTACTTCCTTTAATATTATGTCCCCAATTACATGCCCGTACACTTTATCTATAAATCCGAACCTGTCCAAATCAATAAGTATCAACGACACTTCCATCCCGCTTATAAGCAGCTCAAAAATCTGATGGTTTATATACTCACTCTTGTATAAACCGGTAAGCTGGTCAACGTGTTTGCCAAGCTCAGCCAAAAGCGTAGCCTTTGTAATGATCCCTACAAGGTTTCCATCCTCTAATACAAGCAACCGTTCAATATTGTTCTTTTCCAGCACTTTATACGCTTCCCATATAGACGCTTCCGGCGTAATCGACACTACCCGCGAGGTCATGGCATCGGCAACTATACGGTTGGGGTGTGTCTTGAGTATATCCTTTGATGTTATGATCCCTACCAGACGTCCGTTATCGTAAACCGGAAGACCGCCTATGCCTCTTTCATCCATGAGCCTTCCCGCTTTGCCTACGCCGTCTTCGGTATTTATCGTGTAAACCGCTTTGGTCATTATATTTGATACAGAGTATTTCATAGATCGATTGATTTGCTAACCTGCAATATAATATTGAGCTGGGCTTTGATTATAGTAGATTCGTTAGCAACTTTCCCTCCTTCTTCTATAATTATTGCTAGCAGCTTTTCCCTGGATATCATATTCAAAAGGGACTTTCTGATGACTATGGCTTCGATCACAGTATGTTCGATCTTGATGATCTCATATTGTTCAGGCGAAAGAATGTCAACCATCTTTCTTGCCGCCTCCGGACCTATGGGAGCTCTTTTCCCCACAAGCAGAACATCCTGCATGGGAGGAATTTCAAATTCGGATAACCGGATCGTAACCTCGGCTTTTTTAAATGTCTCGGTAAAATTATTCACAATATCCACTACAGCCTTCGTATCAGACTATAGTAAGCCAACAACCACCGCTATAGCGATACATGATTCAGTATATGTATTATACACTTATTTTTTTGTTTATAGAATATATCATATATGTAAATGCTAGAAAATTTCCATATAAAAATATACATAATTTGCTCTTCTTTGTTATATTTCGACAGAACATTCCATTTCCCTTCTAAAATTTTACTTTTTTAATTAATAAGGTAAGTCTGCCGGTCACATATTTCGTGCAACATGTTTGTCCATTTGGCAACATAATTTAGGAGCTGCCCAAACCGGATTATCAATCCGGTTCTGAGACAGCTCCTTTTTAATGCTTTTACTAATGTGCTGCGTCACCAAGATAAGCTTTCTTTACATCAGGATTTGCAAGCAGCTCTGCACCGGTACCCGTCATTGTAATACGGCCTGTTTCCATAACATATGCCTTGTCGGCGATATGGAGGGCGGCATTAGCATTCTGCTCGATTAGAAGAATAGTAACACCCTGCTTGTTTACTTCCTTGATAATGTTAAAGATATCCTTGACTATAAGCGGAGCAAGTCCCAGGGAGGGTTCATCCATCATCATCAGCTTGGGTCTGGACATAAGCGCCCTGCCCACAGCAAGCATCTGCTGCTCGCCTCCCGACAATGTGCCCGACAGCTGCCAGGTCCTCTCCTTGAGCCTTGGGAACAGTGTGTATACCCATTCCATATCTTCCTTGATTTCCTTTTCGTCGTTTCTTGCAAAAGCCCCTATTTTAAGGTTTTCAAGTACAGAAAGGTTGGCAAACACTCTTCTTCCCTCGGGAACCAGGGTTATGCCATGCTTTACCATATCCTGTGTATTGGTCTCAAGCAGGTTTATGCCCTCATAATTTATAGTCCCCTGTTTTGGCTTTACAAGTCCCATTATGGCTCTCAGTGTTGTACTCTTTCCAGCTCCGTTTGCTCCTATAAGTGATATTATCTTTCCCTCTTCAACCTCAAGGCTTATTCCCTTCAGGGCTTCAATACCACCGTAAGCGACAACCAGATTATCAATTTTAAGCATCCTCATCCACCCCCAGATACGCTTCTATTACTCTTTGGTTATTCTGGATCTCGTAGGGGTTTCCTTTTGCGATGGTAATTCCATAGTCCAGAACATAAATCCTGTTTGATATTCCCATTACAACCTGCATGTGATGCTCTATAAGGAATACTGTCAGGTCAAATTCATCTCTTATCTGCTTTATGAAAACCGTCAGATCATCACTTTCCTTAGGGTTCATTCCGGCTGCAGGCTCATCCAGCAGTAGTATCTGCGGATCAGTTGCAAGAGCTCTCGCAATTTCCAGCCTTCTCTGCTGCCCATAGGGAAGCGAGCTGGATTTCTCATCCTTGAGGTCAGACAGGCCTACCTTATCCAGAAGGTGCATGGATTTTTCAATCATCTGCTTTTCTTCTCTCTTATATCTCGGAAGCTTTAGTATTGCTTCAAAAATATTGGATTTCAAACGAAGATGATTTGCTATCAGCACATTGTCCAGAACACTCAGATCCTTGAAGAGCCTTATGTTCTGGAAGGTCCTGGCAACACCGAAGCCTGTTATCTGGTCAGGCCTGAGACCTGTAATATCCTTCTCATTATACACTTCCTTGCCGTCGGCAATACTTGCTTTGTTGAGTATTACCTTACCCTTGGTAGGAGTGTAAACCCCGGTTATCATATTGAAGGCTGTTGTCTTTCCGGCACCATTCGGTCCGATAAGCGCTATTATTTCTCCCTTGTTCAGTTCAAGGCTGAAATCCTTAACAGCTGTAAGGCCGCCGAACTGCATCGTTATATTATCTGTCCTCAGTAAATTCATTATTTATTACCTCCTTTTGCAAGAGGTTTTTTGTTAAACATCCCCAAAAGCTTATCCCAGCTGAATTCCTTTGTTCCCATAAGGCCGGTCCTGAAGAACAGAACAACAAGCATGAGAAGTACTGAGAATACGACCATTCTAAGTCCCGGAAGAGCAGGTATTCCCGGTATCATCGCTTCATCCAGGAACCGCAGGACTTCCTGTGCAGTTGTTATTATAAACGCTGAGATCACTGTCCCGGTGACACTGCCCATACCTCCAAGCACTATTATGAGAAGTATGTTGTAGGTGGTTGTGAATCTGAACATCAGCGGGTCAATAGCACCTATAAGATTGCTGAGAAGTCCTCCGCCTATACCGGCGAAAAACGCTCCTATCATAAAGGACCAAACCTTGTGCTTGAACAGATATATTCCCATGCTTTCCGCTGCGATCTCATCCTCTCTGATTGCTTTGAAGGCTCTGCCGTAGCTGCTGTTGATGAGGCTGATCAGGACGATGATTGTAGCAAATGCAAGTCCGAAGCTCCACCAGATGTTTGTAGTCAAGGGTATGCTCTTCAGTCCCAGGGCACCGTTTGTAAGGTTCTGTGTATTTGTAAATACAACCCTGATGATTTCGCCGAAGCCCAAAGTCGCGATTGCAAGATAATCACCCTTGAGCCTGAGCACCGGAGCGCCTATCAAAAAGGCTATAAA
>JAEXXN010000499.1 GCA_023405875.1 Bacillota bacterium
ATGGTGCTCCTTGACGATAAAGCTTGCAATAGAAAGACCCAGGCCTTCACCGCTGCTTTCGCTGCTTCTGGCTTTATCCACCCGGTAGAAGCGTTCAAATATCTTGTCGAGGTTTTCCTTTGCAATGCCTTCTCCGGTATCAGCTACAACCAATTCGATATTATCCCTGCCGCTTTCAAGTACAAGGGAAATACTGCCGCCCGGAGGGGTATATTTGACTGCATTGTCAACAAGAATGACAACCAGCTGCTTCAACCTTGATTCATCGCCGAAGAAATCGATACCGGGCTTAACCGATAAAGCAATATTCACGCCTTTGTCCCCTGCTACAGGAATAAACGGGCTTGCAGCTTCCGTAACAAGAGTGCTCAAGGAAAAATCCTTCATCTCCATAAGCTTCTGGTCGGAATCTGCCCTGGCAAGCAGCAGCAGGTCACTGACCAATTTCGTCATGTGCCTGTTCTCAGCATATATATTCTCCAGCCATTCAGTCTGGCTTTCTATAGTCTCCGACTTGTTTTCCATTACCAGCTCAAGATTTGTCTGCATGACAGCCAATGGTGTCCGAAGCTCGTGAGAGGCATCGGCAACAAAGTTTTTCTGCTTTTCCCATGCTGTTTTTACAGGCTTTACAGCCTTTCCGGACAAAAACAGGCTCGCTGCAAATATAAGTCCCAGGCCGGACAGGGCAACTATGACAAGGTTGTTGCGAAGTGAGTTCAGCAAGCTGTTTTCATAATCGATATTTATAAATATCATGAAGAAGCTGTTATCTGACTTTTTTATCAGTCTTGCCAGGTAAGTTGTTCCGTTACTGGCCTGTATAGGCTTCGGCTGCAATATGATGAATGAGGTCCTGTTTCCGAAGGGGTCGATGTTATAAAGGCCGTTGAACAGCTTTTTTGTATTTCCGTTGGCTTGGATTGTCCTGGTTACAAGCTCATCAACCTGCTCTATTGCAGGCGCAGGCATAAATGGAGTGCTGCTGTAGTCTGAAAGCTGTCCTGAAGGCAATAGCTCGGCAATTATGAAAGCATGGTTTCCCAGGAGCCCAAGCATTCTTGTGTCCTGAGTCCCACTACCGCCGCTTACAGTGCTGTAGGTCAGTATATTCATAAGCTGTTCCGGCTGGTTTGTTATAGATTTATACATGGTAAAATACACCCCTGTAAACACAATGACAAAAATCAGGACAGCTATGAACAGGTTTATCAATATAAGCTTCAGTCTGAGACTGTTAAACATTATTTTCTTCCTCCAGGCAATAGCCTATTCCCCGAATTGTGGTGATACGGACCTTTGAAGCGCAGTTGTCCAATTTTTTGCGAAGATAATGCACATATATTTCTACATTATTATAATCTGAATCAATTTCAAAGCCCCATATCCTGTCCAGCAGCTGCTCCTTGGTGATGACCTGGCCTTTGTTTTTGATAAGCAGCTCCAGCAGCTGGCATTCTTTCAGGGTAAGCTTTACTGCCGTATTTTCTCCAGAGTAAACCTTGCACTGGGAAGTGTCAAGAGTAAGGTTACCTGCATTAAGATAGTTGGTTGCAATAAGCTCCCACTGTCTCCGGGAAAGGGCTCTGACTCTTGCCAGAAGCTCATCGTTGGAAAAGGGCTTGACAAGGTAATCATCAGCCCCGGCATCCAGTCCTTCCACTCTGTTTTCAATTGCATCCCTCGCAGTAAGAAAAAGCACAGGAGCTTTTATACCATGGGCTCTTATGTTCTTCAGAATACTGACGCCGTCATTCCTTGGAAGCATCCAGTCCAGTATTATCAAGTCATAAATATCCGACAGCGCCATATCTTCACCTGCTTCGCCATCATAAGCCGCATCGACGGTATATTTATTTTTTTTCAAAATATATACAAGAGCATCAGAAAGTCTTCTTTCATCCTCTACTAATAATAATCTCACACCATCACCTCAGAATTATCTTACATTATAAAGCTTTAAATTTCATTAGAATTTCATTTGAGGCTATATATTTCGCGAAAAACATTATAGAAAAAGTTATTTTATTTTCCAAGGAAATCTAAAGCTTAGGAGGTTAGTATTTATTTGTGCATCAAAGCAAGATGCAATGCTTTGTGACCAAGGAGGCTGCAATGAGGAAGAATAATCATAAGAAAAACGACAACAGCTTGACCGTTTTTTTTCTTGCTCCAAGTATTATCGGATTTGCCGTATTTTATATTATCCCCTTCTTTGGAGGCTTTTACTATTCTCTTGTAGACAGCCCGTTCAACGGTGAGTTTGTCGGCTTGAGGAATTATATCACACTGCTGGGTAATCCGAGCTTTATCAAGGCAGTAAAAAATACCGCCTTATTTACATGTCTCAGCGTACCCTTGAACATGATGTTGTCCCTGGGGCTTGCGATCCTCCTTAATCAGAAGCTGTACGGGAAGAGTATCCTGCGGACCCTGTTCATTGCCCCGCTTGTAGTTCCGGTTGCATCGGTAGTTCTGGTGTGGCAGTCCATGTTTGATATAAACGGCGCTCTGAATGGTTTTATAACGGCTCTGGGCCAGAATCCGACGGATTGGATGAAGACCGATTGGGCAAGAGTGACTGTAGTTATTGTCTACCTGTGGAAAAATATAGGATATAGCATGGTGCTGTTTCTTGCAGGGCTCCAGAATATACCGGCTGAGTATTATGAAGCTGCCAGAATAGACGGAGCAGGCGTATGGAAGCAGTTTACCGCAATCACACTGGTCTATCTTACACCTACTGCTTTCTTTGTATTCATTATGTCGATAATAAACTCCTTCAAGGTATTCAGGGAAGCCTACATGATATCCGGAGAATATCCACACAGCAGCATATACATGCTGCAGCACTACATGAACAATATGTTTGCGGGGCTGGATTATCAGAAGCTTACCGCAGCGGCTTTTATAATGGCCCTTTTCATTGTGCTGCTGGTACTTAGCCTTTTCATTGTAGAAAGAAGAATAAACAAGGTTATAAATTAACCTGTTGAGCGGGCTGATAAAAGAGTGTTTGTGGAGAGGCTTAGAGTTTGTTAGCGAAGTATAGGAAAAGCTGCGTCTCCTGTTTGAGCCGGTAAGCTGCCGAATCAGAAAATCTTATAGTAACTGAAGTCGTAATAGTAATGACAAATACCAAATGCGAGTTTGACGCAGCCCTATACGAGCTTACAAACTCTTAGCCTCGGAACTGGAGACTCGTTATCAGCCCGCTCAGCAGGTTAACTTAAATCTGTACCGTGAGGAGGAACAGAATGAAAGAAAGGGTAAAAAGCCTTCTGATCACAATATTACTGGCTTGTATGGCGGTGGTATTCATATTTCCCCTGGTGCTTACCGTTACAAACTCCTTTATGAGCGAAGCGGAGATAGCGAACAATTACGAGATGATAGACCCTGAGGGTACCGGCACAGGGGACTCCGGCAGCAGATATGCGGTCATGAAGCTTATACCTCAGTTGGTGGTGCCGGATCAATACTATGATGTGTTGATAAAGAAATCCCAATTCCTCTATATGTTCTGGAATTCGGTAATTATCACAGTGCCTATCGTAGCAGGCCAGACCGTTGTTGCCAGCATGGCAGCCTATGCTTTTGCCAAGTTCAGGTTTAAGGGCAGGAATCAGCTGTTTTTCATATACCTTACAGTAATGCTGATGCCTTTCCAGGTCACTCTTGTCCCTAATTACCTGGTTGCAGATTGGCTTGGACTGATAAACAACAACCTTTCGATAATATTGCCGGGAGTTTTCAACACCTTCGGGGTGTTTTTACTGAAGCAGTACATGGAGCAGATACCGGATTCATATATCGAAGCTGCGAAGATGGACGGAGCAGGTCCTTTCGGGATATTTTTCAGGATCATACTGCCGATGTGCAAAAATGGGATAGCAGCAATGGCTATTCTGCTGTTTATCGATAACTGGAATATGGTGGAGCAGCCGTTGATATTCCTTCAGGATGCTGCGGCCCAGCCTCTTTCGGTATATCTCTCCAGGATCGTCAGCGGAGAAAGGGGTCTTGCCTTTGCGGCTTCAGTACTGTATATGCTGCCGATGCTCCTTATCTTTCTTTACGGGGAGAACTATCTTGTAGAAGGCATACAGCGTTCCGGGATCAAGGAATAAAAAGGGAGGTATGAAGAATTGGGACGTGGCGAACTCATTGACTATGTCAAAAGAAAAAGAAATACAGGGAAGCTGCTGCTGGGCTTTATGCTTGTTATGGCCTTATTGACTTTTTTCTCCAATACAATCAACAATTTCATGCTCCCCAGGGTGGTGCTTGAAAGTCCGGTCAGAGGCGCACTTATCAAGGAGATAAGCGGGGAAGGTACTATAGAAGCCAAGCTGGTTCACGAGGAATATTCGGATACCGGGCTTAAGGTTCTGGAGGTGAATGCTGAGTCCGGTGACACCGTTAAGAAGGGCCAGCCTATAATGAGGCTCGACATTGACGACCTGAAATCCAGCCTGCTGGATGAAAGAAATAAATACAGGCAGCTTCAGCTTTCGCTTGAAAAGCTGAAGGATGAAGGCAGTCTGCGGAGCTACGGCAGAAGTATCGAAAGCGCAAGGGATAAGCTGGAGAAAGCGACAGGAGAATATCAGGCCGTAAAAACTCTTTATGATGCCGGCTTTGAATCTGAAAGCAAGCTTAAGGATGCCGAGCTGGAGATGAATAATGCACAGAGGAATTATGACTCGGCAGTACAGGACAAGGAGGAATACACGGGAAATAGGCTCAGGGATATTGAAAATACAGAGCTCAACCTGGAAATGCAGGGCAGGAAAATCACAAAGCTGGAGAAGGAAGTGGCTAAGTCCGGAGTATACACTGCACCGGAGGATGGAATATTGACCGAGCTGAATTTCAGTAAGGGAACCATTACGAACAATTCCAAACCGCTTTTCAGGCTGGCGGTTGCGTCAGAAGGCTATGAGCTGTCTATTCCGGTTGACAGTGAGCTTGCAGCTTATGTGAAGCCCGGAGAAAAGGTTGAGGTGCTTATTTCAGCCCTGGAGGAAGGAAGGGCTGAGGGGAGCATTGCCCAGGTGAAGGATGATCTTGAGGATGCCGACAGGAAGGATATTGTGATCGATGTAAAAAGCGACGGGCTGAAAGGGGGAGAGAAGGGCGAGGTCTATATAAGCAAAAAGCTTGAGCAGCAGCAGACCTTAGTACCGAACAGCGCAGTATATACCGACAGTGAAGGTTCTTATGTATTTACGATAAAAAAGGCGGATAGTCCTCTTGGAGAAGAAAGCTATGTCCAGAGAACGGCTGTGACAGTAATAGACTCTGACAGCAGCAAATCGGCCGTCACCGGAATCATGTCCATGGATAAGGTGATAACCGGGAGCACCAAGCCTTTATCCGACGCCGACAGGGTTGTTGTAGAGCAGTAATGGCTGAATGAGTGCAAAGGAGGTGATGGGTTGAAACCACGAAGACTGCATTACACTATCCTGGCAGCGGGCATATTTATTCTCATATTCTCTACCTTATCAGGAGCAGCGATATTGACCAAATTCTATGAGACCTGCGGAGAATATGGAGCAGGCAAGGTATCCGCGGAGCTGCTGGATGATCATGACCCGGAAGGGGGCAGTGCGCTTACCCTGGAGGACATACGACATCTTCAGCAATTCACCTTCAGGGGGCTTGATATTGCCTATGGTTCCGAGGGTAAGACCGCTGCGGGATATGAGGGGAAGCAGGCTCAGGCAGGTGTATACGGAGTCAGTGACAGCTTTAACAGGTTCCACAGGCTGGAGCTGAAATCAGGAAGCTTCATAACACAGGGAAACAAGGGGGAAATGGTGGCAGTTGTGGATGAAGACCTGGCAGTGGAGCTTTTCAATAATACCGGGGTTGTTGGAATGTACCTGGAGCTATACGGCCGGCGTTTCAGAATAATAGGAGTAACAGCCTCAGACAGCTCCGTTGTACAGTCCCTGACGGAGGATGGCAGAGGAATGGCTTACATACCTGTAGAACAGATGCTGGAGTATTCTGCCGGCTCGGATATCACAGCCCTGGAGCTCAGGGCAGAGGATATGGGGACAACGTCCATTAACATAAATAAAATGAAGGAAGGCCTTGCTTCAATAGGTAAAAATCCTGTCGATTACAGGATAGTTGACTACAATATTGAGAAGAAGCTGATGGAGGAGAAAATACAGGGGGTCATTTTTATCGCAGGAACAGGGATTATCATAATGCTCCTGTTTGCAATCAAAAAAAGACTTATTGAAATATATGTCACAATAAAAACAGCCTTTAAACAATACTATTTCAGGGACGTTATAAGGCATCAGCTCATAAAACCGTGCCTGATACTGCTGGAAGCGGCGGCAGCTCTGGCGTTGATATTTGTTGTATGGAATGCAGTAAAGTTCAGTGTGTACATCCCGGCTGAATATATACCTGAGGAGCTTATTGATCTGGAGTTCTACCGGGAGCTTTTCACAAGCCTTATGCAAAAGCGAGTTCAAAGTGCAGGGTACATCCCTTCAACAATGGAAATGACGGCATATGTACTGAGTATACTGCAGACCTGGAATTTTGCTGTCGGGGTATTTGCCGGATTTCCGGTATATTTCCTCGGGCTCAGGCTGCTGGAACCGACACAGCCAGAGCCGATGAAGCAGCTGTTGTACAGCTCTGCTTTCGTAGCTATTTCCATTGCTTTGAGCCTTTTGATACTGACCATGCTTAACATGCCTGTCGCAGTTGATACAAAAGGGCTGCTGATAATGGCCGCCTTTATACTTTTGCCGGTGCCAAAACCGGAACAGAGCCTTTAGGCAAATAAAATATATTATGAAAATACAAGGAGTGATATTAATGTATAAAATAAAATTATTCAGGGGTAAAGGGTTTAGAAGGATGATTTCTCTGGCTTTGATAGCCGCCATTATGCTGATGGCGACCGCCTGCGGAAGTTCAGCAAAGGTTGACGGTACGGCAGCGGATACAGGGGATAACTCTATTACAATTTCGGTAATAACAAAGGATGCGTATCTTGATACGGCGGTAAAGCTCTTTCAGGAACAGAATCCAGGTGTAACAATAAATGTTGAGGAATATACTTCTGAGCCAATTCCCAAAACTGATGGGAAAAGTACGATGATCAGGGCCGGAGAAAAGGCAGAGGATATAGAAAAGTACAGGAATGCTGTAAATACACAGCTTATGTCGGGCAAGGGCCCTGATATCATGCTGCTGAACCAGCTCCCCTACGAAAATTATATTGACAAGAAAATGCTTGCAAATCTGAGCGATATGATGCAGGCTGACAAGAGCTTTAATATGGATGAATACTATACCAATATATTCGATGCCCTTGAGTACAATGGAAGCCTGTACGGGTTGCCTACAAGCGTCAACCTTGGTGTGCTGGAAGCTAACACCGAATTACTGGGCAAATACGGTATAAGCATTGAAGATGAAAGTTGGACCTGGGAGGACTTTGAAAAGGCGGCTGAAACCATTGTGGAAAGCAGTAAAAAAGATGGCGTGGAGGGTATTTATGCCCTGTCGGGAATGGACGGCAGCTCGCTTCTGACTTCCCTTGTATCAAAAAGCCTCAACAAATTTGTTGATAAGGATACAAAAACTGCAGCCTTTGACAGCAAGGAGTTTATTGACCTTATGAATATTGCAAAATCAATGCTTGACAAGAACTATATAAATACCGATACCTCCAGGGATAAGGCGGACATGGCAAGCAGGGGCAATACGGTATTCAGTGCAGGTAATATAATGAATTATATGGACATGATGATGGCAAAGCAGATATATGACGATAGCGTGGAATTCCTCAAATATCCGGGGGACGGTCAGGACCGGTACTTCACTGTCAATAACCTGTTCGGGATAAATGAGAAATCACCTGATAAGGAGCTTGCATGGGAATTCCTGAAATTTCTGGTCTCGGAAGAAATGCTGTCCCAGCCCTCGCTTGTAGGACTGCCTGTAAACAAAGCGGCATCACAGGCTGCAGCACAGAGTGCTATTGAAATGTCGAAGAATATAAGCAGCGGCAAAGCGAAAATAGCCTTGAACAGAAATGGTCAGACTTTAACACTGAACAAGCTGATCACCGAGGCGGATACCGGAATAGTACAGGCACTTTTGGAAAAAGCAAATACCTATAATAAAATAGACCTGAAGATATTATCCATAATTGAAGAAGAGACAAAAGCTTTCTTCAATGGCCAGAAAACTGCCGAAGCAGCGGCAAAGACCATACAGGACAGGGTAGACCTTTATATAAACGAATAGCGGGAGAGAGTAAAACGGAATTGCGGCATAATTGTAGGAGAATGTGCAACAAACGGAACGGTTACGAACCGTTCCGTCCTTATATGCGCAATCTTCTTATTGTGCAACAGTGCCGGTTTATCCCTTTATTTCACTCACAAGAGCTTTATATGCATTTATAAAAACAGCAGCATCCATATTGACTGCAACAGCGTCAAAGCCCTCTGCAATATATTTTTTTGCCTGGGTGTTGCTTCCTGTATAAATGAACGAGAGCTTGCACGCAGCTTTACACGCTTTCAGGACTCTGGCAACAGCCTGTATAAATTCCGGATCATCAAATTGCGCAGGCTTTCCCATTCCGATCGAGAGGTCATAGGGGCCGATAAATATTCCATCAACTCCTTCAGTGTTTACGATCTCTTCAATATTTTCAAGGCATCCCATGGTTTCACACTGAGGTATCAAAAGAGTTTCCTCGTTGCAGGTTTTGAAATACCCGTCAACATTCTGTGCAAAGGCTTCACACCCATACCCGGATGGCCTTGCCATGAAGAAGCCCCTCTTTCCCAAAGGGTAGTATTTAGCCCATTCAACAAGGCTTTTTACTTGCTCCGGGTTTTCCACACACGGCACAATAAGCCCTTTTGCACCGATGTCCAGCATCTTAAGCACTGCGGGACGGGAGATTTCCTTGATCCTGACCAGTGGTGTGACAGTTCCAAGCTCTGCTGTGCGTATGAAATTCATTGAGCTTTCCACATCAAAAGGACCGTGCTCTGTATCGATGATGAAAAAATCCAACCCTGTATGCTTAAAACACTCAACAGCGGTACTGCTTCCAAGCTCAAAAAATGTACCTACTGCCTTCACGCCCTGAAGCATTTTTTTCTTCAGTAGATTCTGCATAGATTCTCATCTCCTCAATTATCATAGATTATAAAACAATTATATAATAAATCACGGGCCTTTTACAGCGGTATTGGCCGTAATGGAGCGTAAGGAGCAGCCTAATGCTCTGTTTATTAAATAAAACTCTTAAGGTATAATAAATATACCTGATGTTCATGAGAAGTAGGAAATCAGAGGAAATAAGTTGAGGTGAGATAATGAAGGTCTTGTTCACTTATAATTACGGAGAGGAAAAAATGAAGGCTGTATCGGCATTGGGTTACGAACTTGAATATATCGCCGAAAAGGATATTACATATACAAAGGAGATAGCCGATATTGACGCGCTGGTATGCTATAATCCCTTTGACGATATGGATATTTCCGCACTTAGGCAGCTCAAGTGGATTCAGCTTTCCAGCATTGGGATAGATCAATTGCCCAGGGAAAAGGTACTGGAGCAGGGAATAATCGTTACCAACAACAAATCCGGCTACTCCATCCCCATGGGGGAATGGATAGTAATGAGCATACTTCAGCTGTTGAAAAACAGCCGGGAGCTGTTCGGCAGGCAAAGTAAAAAAAGCTGGAAAACAGACACTACAATCCTGGAGCTTTACCAAAAAACCATCTGCTTTATAGGTACGGGAAGCATAGCTTTTGAAGCGGCCAAAAGACTTCAGGGCTTTGACGCCAGAATTATCGGAATAAACACCACCGGCAAAGGGGTGGAGTATTTTGACGAATGTCATCCTATGAAGGAGCTTGAAAATATACTGTCACAAGCCGATGTGGTAGTCGTTTCCATCCCCGGAACAAAGGAAACGCACCACTTGCTCAATGAGAACAATATCGGCGCCATAAAGAAGGGAGCCTGCCTGGTGAATATAGCCAGAGGAAGCATCATCAAAGAGTCTGCCCTTGCAGACGCACTGGCAAAAGGCCACCTCAGGGGCGCAGCCCTGGATGTCTTTGAGGAGGAACCCCTGCCTGAGAGCAGCTCGTTGTGGGCGTTGGACAATGTGATCATAACCCCGCATAATTCATGGATATCTGAGCTGAGAAACGAAAGAAGATACAATATCACCTATGAAAACCTGAAAAGGTTTATATCCGGTGAGAAGCTTATGAACGTTGTAAATATAGATAAGGGCTATTGATCAAAGGGTTGATGCGGTCTTCCATTGCTATGTACAGTATAGTATAGCAATGGAAGACTTTATATATTTTAGTGTCGTTTTCAAAATTTTTATGGAATAGCTCTGAGGTTTTTGGGCTGATTCCTGAAGCTGTGGATAGGCGCGGGAATCCTGCCGCCTCTTTGAATAAATGCTTCACTGGAATATTGACGTATATCCCCACACCGGTGATTTTATTATTAAGGACTCCTATAGCCGCTTCATCGGTAATGACTGCTGATAGAGTAAAAGCGGGGATATCCCCAGGTACTGAAATCATATGAATGGCCCGGAGTACCGGTCCATTGGAAACGGGAGTATTGATCGGCAGAATAATACTTTGCAGCTAAGCTTTTAAACCCCGGAATTGTTGCTGTATTCATATGATATGCAGATTCGGAAGCATCGCTTTTTCTGTGCTTGTTAAGTGAGCTTATTATACCTTCAGCCGTTTTGATACCGATACCATGGCCATAGTATAGCCCATCCCCCAGTACAATGGCGTTTTCACCCTGCCACTGGGGTGTCAGGGGGTTTACGTCAGGATTCTTGAAGTAAGTGCAGTCGCCGGGCAATTCATCTATGGTATTGTCATAGGTTTTTATGCCGAGATTCCTGTCCAATTGCTTCCAATTCATCAGGTATATACTTTTAAATATGCTGTTAAACTGCGTTTCTGTAAATCTGTCGGCGATTGCGCCGTAATATATGATTATAATGGCTGTGGCACATTCGGTAGCATATTTATGACCTTCATCAATAATATTTCTGATGGCATTCCAGGGCTCAACCTCCTCTTTCAGCAAAAAACCGCCCTCTTTTGTGCGAATCCAAAAATCGCTGTTGCACTTGGAATTCCTGAAGGTGCTGAAGGACATACCGCCTTTGAGAAGATTTTTTGATGTACTGATAATGCTTGCACGCAGATCAAGCTCAAATTTATATTGAAGGAGAGTTTCATAATCGTAGCTCAGGCTGCTTCCGGACATTTTATCCACAATGCTCATTTCAATACTATCCGCGGAGTAATGGCCCAGCATATCATGGGGGGTGACAGTTTTGCCTGCTATTCTAATCATACGCCTTTTCCCTCCACATTTTTGCAATATAGACCTGTTTGTCTATAGGGTAATGGAGCCAGAGATTCCAGCGCTCCAGACTTCTTTTATGCAGAAAACATGAAAATTCGGAAAGCAGCAGCCTGTATTTCTTACTCTGCTTTTGGAAGGCATCAAGGAGCTTATAGTCCTCCTCAGAAAGTGAATCGATGATAGAACCGGTATCGGTCGATACTGACTTGCACAGATATTTTGCTTCCGGTATTACACGGTAGGGTACTGGATTGACAGACTGCTGGAAGCATTCCCCTGTATAGTGCAGGAACCGGATATTTTCTTCGGTCCAACTGCGGAAATAAAAATACGGATCTTTATTGTAGCCCCTTCTATGGCTGCCGACACCGGGTATGAAGGATAAAAGCATTTTAGCCAATTCTCTGTCTTTCGGATGTGACGATTGCAGCCGGTTCCCGATCAAAATCAGACTGTCCGGATTCCGGGATTCAAATAACAGCCACACAAGATCGTGATGAAATGAGTCTTCTCTGCTGCGTTTGAAGATCAAGTCTGCAAGGACAGGTAATATAGTGCTGTCGGAGTATTCTTTTATAAGGAGTGCCGCAGCGGCATCCAAAACCTTGTCAAACTCGTCGTTCAATCCATCATCCTCCGAGCCGGTTACCAGGATCCACCTTAAAGCGGAATGGAAAGCTTCTATATAGTGGCAGGGTGAATATTCATTCATCGGTAAGCTTATTTTGTTCTCCAGTGCTTCAGCTATTACAGCGAGAGAAATTATATTTCTTGTTTTTAAGCGTTCAAAAATGTCAGGTAACCCGGCTTCAGCTTTTAATGCAAACAAACAGCCAAAGGTCAAGCTTTCCGAATTGATTTCTTTGACTGCATTTTCAAGATCCTCTTCAACCATTTTACCAAATGCGTCCTTCAACGAATCAATCCCTTTGATATGCTTAATATTATCCAATTTGCCCACAGTGCGGGTTTTAGTCTTTTCTGAAACAGGGCTTGGGTATTTTTCATTGTCACTGGGTGTATAGGGTCCAATATATTGCTTGCCGACCGTAGAACGTTTCATGTATAAAATATTTGGATACCCCTTTATAGATAGTTTCTTACCATACAGAAAAGGACATTTGCATATAAAGCTCATATTATGCACTTCCTTGTACAAGAGTAGGGGAAAATAAGCAGCAGAGGCTTATTATCAGTGCTAAAGCGCTTTTTAGGTTTAAACCATTAGCTGCATTTTCTTTAAATGCCCATATCTTATAGTATATGTAGAAACGGTAGTGTTGGTGCCGGTATTGAGTTGACTTAAAGAGTGGTAAGGCAAGAAATGTTGAACGGATAGCTATACTTCCCTGCTGGCCTTGATCCTGAT
>JAEXXN010000515.1 GCA_023405875.1 Bacillota bacterium
ATCATATACATAGGGCATACAGGGAATGCTTTGATGGAATAATAATAAATCCTGCGGCATACACCCATTACAGCATAGCTATTTATGATGCTTTGAAATCAGTGAAGCTGCCTGCGGTTGAGATACATCTCAGCAATATAAATTCCAGGGAGGACTACAGGAAGGTATCTGTGACTGCACCGGCATGTATAGGCACCATCTGCGGCTTCAGCTACTACGGATACAGGCTGGCTCTTGAAGCTGTCTGCAATAGTATTAGAGAAAAAGAACAGAAGTAGAAGAATGCAGCATAAAAATGATGTACAACAATCAGAACGACACGGGGGTCATTCCCTACAATATACCAATTGTCATGTGTTGCCCGTAAGGAGCAACGACCTGCCGTTCCGCACCTATGACGCATTCTTTCTATTTATGCGCCGGTAACATTTTGTTAGAAATCGCTGGAAAAACTTTAAATATTCTGCATATTATTGTATAATAGACATAATTGATTTTGAATATTGAGGTATTTTTATGGATAAGCAGAGTGATTGCAGCAGGTTGCACAGGATCGGGATAATGGGGGGGACCTTTGACCCTATCCATTACGGGCATCTTGTTGCCGCGGAAGTTGCGAGATCGGAGTTTTGTCTTGACAAGGTCATATTTATGCCTGCAGGAAATCCGCCTCATAAGCAGCTGAGACGGATATCCGATCCGGAACAAAGATACCTTATGACAGTTCTCGCTGCAGCTTCAAATCCGAACTTTGAGGTATCCAGGCTGGAAGTAGATAAGGATCAGCTTACATATACATACGATACTGTGATGGAATTAAAAAGGCTTTACGGTGAAGCTGCAAGGATATATTTTATTACCGGAGCAGATGCGGTCCTGGAACTGCTGACCTGGTACAGGATTGAGGAGCTGCTCGGCATATGCAGCTTTATAGCTGTTACAAGGCCCGGATTTGACAAGGGAGACCTGGAACAAAAAATCAGTGAGATTACGTCTAAGTATGGTGGAGAAATAATATGCATTGAAGTACCGTTACTTGCAATATCATCAACAGATATCAGGGCAAGATGCAGCAATGGCAAGACCATAAAGTATCTGCTTCCTGAAGAAGTGGAGAAATATATATTGGAAAACGGACTTTATAACGAGGCGAAAAGATGTCCTCCGCCTATATAGGTTGTATTAAAGAAATTTCAAGGAAGAATAAGGCAACCTGTGAAATCAAGGTATATATTTTGCAATATTTGAATTCTGATGTAAAAGGTTTATTGCAAAATATATAGTTGAAACGCGCAGAGGCAAGAAAAATTTTCTGCTGATGCGTTATAAGGAGTGAAGCTTGTTGTTGGAAGACTCAATAAAAAAATATCTGGAAAGCAGCATTTCGCCTGAGCGATTCATTCACTCCGTTAACGTCGGCGATACGGCTAAAAGGCTTGCAATGCTTTATGGAGGAGATATCGCCAAAGCAGGTATTGCAGGTCTGGTCCATGACTGCGCCAGAGAGCTTGAAAGGACGCAGCTTCTTTCCTGTATTGAAAAGGAAGGCATTGCGGCTGATAAGCTGACACTGGAGGTCAAGGAGCTTATGCATGGCCCCGCTGCAGTACACATCTGCAGGAAGGTTTTCGGTATAGAGGATGAAGAGATACTTAATGCTGTAAGGTATCATACGACAGGCAGGGAGAACATGTCTCTTCTGGAGAAGATCATATACCTGTCTGATTTTATAGAGCCGTCCAGGAGTTTTGACGGAGTTGAAGAGCTGAGAAAGCTTGCCGGGGAAGATTTGGACAAGTCTTTGCTGCTCGCGTTCAATTCCTCCATAGAATATATTATATCGAAAAACGGACTTATTCATATGGATACTGTACTATCAAGAAATTTTATACTTAATAGGATCATTCAGGCCAAACTGAATATTGACAGTAATTCCAAGAAATAATCATAATGTTTGAAAGCATGAGAATGAATCTGGTATGGGAGATTAATAATGAGGTGATAGATGTTCCTCACCTCTACAGACGCAAAAATGTTTGATGCAAAATAGGACGATAACATCTATGAAATGGGGTTATAGATTTTGAAAAAGTATTTTTATGTATTTCTGGCGTCATTTTTGATTTTTTTTACTATACTCGGTGGAGTATATTATTTTTATAAATCAAATATTACCGATGACCATTTTGAAAAAACCATAGAAGAAAATCATGAGCTGAAGCCTGAGAGCCAAAAGGAAGAAGTTATCATAAACACCTTATTTCTCGGCATTGATGAAGCAAGGTCGGATACTATGATAGTGGCCAGCTATAATAAAGAGAACCAGAAAATAACCTTGCTGTCCATTCCCAGGGATACAAGAGTGGAGATACCGGGTTACGGCTTAGACAAGATAAATTCTGCAGCAGCCAGGAAGGAAGGAACGGCACTGGCAATGGAAACAGTTGGAGATTTACTTGGGATTCCCATCCACCATTATGTCAAGGTAAATTTCAAGGGAGCGGAAAGAATAGTGGATATATTGGGAGGAGTGGAGGTCAACGTTCCAATGAACATGGACTATGACGATCCTGCACAGAATCTGTCCATTCACCTTAAAAAGGGGAAACAGGTGCTTAACGG
>JAEXXN010000520.1 GCA_023405875.1 Bacillota bacterium
CCGTTACCACAAATGCCCCCATTACAATATACAAAATCTGACCGATTGCCCGAAAAAAAGCCATGGGAGAGCTGTACATCAAAAGCTCTCCCATGGCTTTTTTATTATTCTGATCACTTTCTTTTCCTGAATATGCTCAGAAGCACCAGGATACCTGCTGCAATCAAAAGCAGAGGAAGGATATAATCGCTTCTCAGGTATAGCATTCGCCAGGTTATCACCTTGAAGCTGAACGCATAAGAAAGAATACCGATGATCAGCAGTAATGACGCAGGTATCAGCGGCCAGTTGGAGGTTCCCATGTATGCAATAAAATATATGGCATAAAAGGCGAACCCAAGCAGAAGGAATATGCTCGGCGAAGCATACTTATCACCCACTGACCTGAGAAGTATCAGGTAAATGCTGATAGCCGGAAGCAGCATTCCGGGGATGATAAAGCCCTGGGCCTTCCTTGTATGGTAAATTATTATGAATATAATACCAACCGCCAACAACAGTGTTTCAAAGGTCATATCCATACGGAACAGCTTTATGTCATGGAGAAGGGACACCACCCCTATGGCTGTGAATATTCCTCCGAATATTATGAAGGGCTGCTCTCTCTTTACATAGTACGCATAAACCAGGCCCAGGCCAAGGAATAGTGTTATAAGACTTCCTGTTTCTACGTTAAAATTATTCAGGTACATGGATAAACCCAGAAGTATCAGCACTACACCAATGGCAGTATTTTTTTTATTCATGAATTCATCAACTCCTTATAACGCATCAGTAGAAAATTTTTCGGTTGTAGAAAAATTTTCTTTCCTTATTTATTTAAGAAGTCAAGAGCTGCGGACCATATCCAGCCAAGTATAAAATTATATTTATAAAAATACCCGGCAAGGGATGATGCTTCCAAGCCCTCGGCTACCAGCGAAAGGGGCTTCAGCGCGGAAACGGGTGTGATTATGGTGAAAATCAGCATTATTATAATGACATTCTTTGCAAGTCCGACTATTGCTCCGCCTAATCCGTTTACTTCCCGCAGCCCCGGTATTGATACAACTCCTGCCATAAAGCCTTCTGCTATCCCGAGAAGGAGCCGTGCAGCAAGAAAAATTATTATTACTGATAATGCGTTTATAATCAGTACAGTAACAAATGAATTAAGGTCACTCCCAAAGCTTTTATTCATAGAAAATACCGCACTTTCTCCCGAGGGCGACAGCAGCATGTTCTGAACAAAAGCCTTTTCTGAAAGGTAACCCGCTATTTTCTCTTCAATGGATGTATTTTCAACCAAAAACCGGGCTACAAGCTTATAATAATTTTTTGCTACCAAAATAGATACTATAAGGCATATAATACTTGATACAGACATAAGCAAGCCTTTTCTATATCCCGAAAACACACCCAGCAGAAGAATCGCAATTATACCATAGTCGATCCAGTTCATAAGTGCCTCCTTAATCTATACATTTGTACTAGTACTTATTAACACGACAAATTTCTTGTCTTTAAAAGTGTTAATAATCACTACCTTGATCCGGTACCTCGCGTGCGCAAGAAGGAATATGCGTTACGAGGCACTATTTTGTATACTCCAGCAGCTGCAGCTTTCTGTTCGATACTATATACAACCTGTCATCCGCTGTCATGTACACGCTGCTGATTTCCGGATTGGATTTGAATCTTGCAGTAAGCTCGCCCTTTGAGGTAAGCACCAGCAGCTCATCATTATAATACATAACAAAGCTGTTCTTCAAGGGATACAATCCCAGGGGAACCCTGTCAATTTCCAGCCGGCACAGCTCTTTCAGATTGGTATCATAACTGACCACATACTTTTTTCCCCTGTCCTGCAGTGAAACCGCCACAAGCTGATCACTCACCGCTGCTTTGCTGATTTCCCCATCGACACCGGCTTCCAACTGCAGCTTGCCGTCACCCTCGTATACATACAATGTGTTCTCTCCCATGGCCAGAAGCCTGTTATTCTTCCCATAGCTCAGCTTTGAAATGATATTGTTGTCAAAATTTTGAGCCCAAAGTATATCTCCCTTGAAATCATAGGTTATTATTTTGGTCTTGATGGCTTCTGCCGCTGTATCCAGGACAGAAATCGAAAATGCATTATCGTCCACCGAGAAAGCCAATATATGAGCATTTTCTACCGAAATGCTTCCGATTTTATTTCCGTTCTGTGTGAACACTTCAGCGTGGCTGCCCGTCATTCCCTTGTATTCTACCATGAAGCTCCCGTTTTCTTCGGTAAACAAGTCTTTTATTTCATATGCAGACTTATATGTCCATAGGAGTTTTCCCTGCAGCGAATAATAGAAAATGCTGTTTTCCGCATCAATTATTACAATATATTCTCCTGCTGCCGCTATATCTGTTATTTTAGCCGGCTGCTTCTGGCTCCATGCTACATTTCCTTTTACATTCTTGGCTCTGAGGTTCTCATCCTGTGCTTCTATCAGCAGGTCCTTCATGCAATAAACAAGGCTGCTGCTGTTGGATACTGCAGCCACCTCCCCTGTGACTGCAAGCTTTTTCCGCCCCTCCATAATAAAAGAGGATCTGGGGGCTGTTTTGCTGTTTACATACAGCAACGCGGTGAGAACAGCAGTAACTATAAGCAAAAGGGCCAGAGCGGTAGTCAGCTTTGATCTTTTATTGCTCAAATTCAGCACCTCTCATAATATATACGAATATTTCAATAAAAAGTATTCATTAATATAGAACGCGCTTAAGATATTTATATTAGCGTATAGAGCGAATTCTGAATAATATCTAAAATGTTTTTCGATAAATATATAACTTTTTGATTTTGAGTTCTATATAAATGTCTCCGCTACTATTATAGAATAATACAATTATACAATAAATTCCTTCCCGTCACACCCCATTTATTTTGAAACCTCTGAATTTACTCATCAGGTTTGGGTAATACTTTATATAAATATATACATTAAAGGAGTCCGGAATGTTGAAGGGCAAATTTGAACGAACAATTGATATTAATAAACCCTATTCCTTTTCCTATTTTTGCAACTATTTTGAAGAGTGCATGAATAAATTCTATGATGAAAGCTACAGCGATATCATAATTGTATGCATTGGTACGGACAGGGCAACGGGAGACTGCCTTGGCCCGCTGATAGGCTATAAGGTTAAGGACATGAAGTATGATAATGTTCATGTCTTCGGAACTTTGGATGAACCGGTGCACGCAAAGAATCTCAGCCAGTATATAG
>JAEXXN010000526.1 GCA_023405875.1 Bacillota bacterium
GTATATACACGTTAAACATAATTCATCGCGGACCCCGGACCGGAAAAGGAGTAACCTATGAGCAAAACCCGGCTTATTGATCTTATTTACCCACAATATAAAATTGTTTCAATTATAGGCACCTCCAAAAATGCCGGTAAAACCGTGACGCTGAATGAGATAATCAGTCAGGCGGCCGAACGGGGAATAAGGCTTGGACTTATTTCAACAGGCAGGGACGGAGAGCGGAAGGATGTGCTAACAGAAACAGAAAAGCCTCCCATTTATGTAAGAAGAGGTACGATACTTACTACGGTAGAAAGCGCAATAAAGGGCGAGCATGCGGGAATTGAAATATTCAGGGTAACGGATTACAATACTCCGATGGGAAGAGTGGTATTGGGGCGTGCTACTGAGGACGGATATACAGAGATATCAGGGCCCCATTCCTCCTTTACCATCAAGGAGATGTGTAACGAGATGCAGGGCCTGGGAGCAGAGCTTGTATTGATCGACGGTTCCCTGGACAGACGCGCATCGGCGGCACCTTATGTTTCCGACGGAACAGTCCTGGCCACCGGCGCCGCACTGGCACGAAGCATAAACGGGGTGGTGGAAAAGACACTGCACCTTATAAATACCTATTCGATACCTGCTATAGAGGACGAGAACATAAAGGATATTGCCCACAGTGCCGTAGATATGGGTAAAACGGCAATAATAGCACGGGACGGCAGTGTGATATATGCGGATACCCTGACCTCCCTTCAGTCGGGAGATATTATTGCAGAATATCTCAGAGCAGATACCGAGTATATAGCCTTAAGCGGTTCTGCGACGGTCGGCACCCTGAAGGATATACTGCTGAACAGAAAAAGCGATTTAAAGATCATAGTCAAGGATTCCACCCGGATATTCATACCCCCTGATCAGTTCAACATCCTTCAGAGGATGGGGCTGAAGCTGCGGGTAGCGGAGAATATAAATATCATAGCTGTGACGGTTAATCCGTATTCGCCAGAGGGCTATTATTTTGAGCCTGTGGAATTGTTGGATACAATGAGGAATGCAGTTCCGGAGGTACCGGTTTTTGATGTCATACAGGGAAATTAGGGGAGATTTTTAATATGCTTATGGATGAAAAAACAAAAGCAATATTGGATTTTGAAAGAGTGCTGGCTGAGCTGCATCCTATGACACCCTTCGGTCAAAAGCTGAAAAGCTGCATGAGGGCTTATGGGGTAGAGGAAAAGGAGCAGCTGCTCCTTGAACTGGAAAGAGTTACGGAAATAATGCGGCTCATAAATTTGCAAAGATCGGTATTTGTTGAAATAAGAACCAATATGAGGCAGGTCAAGGATATAAGAAAGTCGGTGGAAAGATGCTGCTCCGGGGGAGTATTGAGTGTTGTAGAGTTTTTTGAGCTGAAGAATTTTATTCATATCGTGAAGGCAATTGCGGCAAGCCAGAAGGCGATTCAATGGGATATGCCGGACAAGTATAAAGTCAGGGAGCTTCAGTGGGTTGAGACGATACTTGATCCTGAAAGGACAGGAATAAAGACTTTTTATATTTATGACAACTATTCTGAAGTATTGTCACGAATAAGAAAGCAAAAAGCATTATGTGAGCATGAGCTGGATATCCTGAAAAGGGCGGCTGTAAAAAAGGCTGAAGAGGAGCTGGGTATTCCCGTAAGGTCTACCGGTGAAATAACTGTGAGCAAGAGCCAGAAGGAGCTGCTGGACAGGCTGAATGGCAATACCTCCCTGCAGGCTGCAGGGGAAACCTATATCAATGTCACCTACAGGATCAGGCCAAGTAATGCCATGCTGGAGCTTATGAAGAGCATTGATGAAATGAAAGGTGAAGAAGCAGTCGAGGAGGCACACATACTTGAGAGGCTTTCCTCCGAGATATCCGGCAGGGGAAATGAGATCCTTGCGGCTATGGATACTATAGCAGAGTTTGACCTGGCAGTTGCAAAGGCATACATGGCAAACGGCTATAACGGAGCAAAACCCCTGATATGCGATGCTGCAAGATTGGTCGTTATCAATGGAAGGCATCCTCTGGTAGAGGCGGGACTGAGAAAAAAAGCAAAGATCTTTACACCCATAAGTGTGAAGCTGGACAGTGGAGTGGCCCTTATAACAGGAGCCAATATGGGGGGCAAGACGGTATCTCTGAAGATGATAGGCTTGCTGGCGGCAATGGCCCAATACGGCCTGCTGGTCCCGGCTGAGCATATGGAGCTTGGCATGAACGCTTATATTTATATTTCTGCGGGAGATGAGCAATCTATTGATATGGGACTAAGCACCTTCGGTGCGGAAATACGCTCTGTCAATGAAGCTCTCAAAAAGTCCGCGGAAAAGGGGCTTTTACTCATAGATGAACTGGCCAGAGGGACAAATCCTCACGAAGGCTATGCAATTTCAAAGGCAATAATAGGTTATCTTGAAGATAAACCAGGTATTACCGTCATCACCACCCATTTTGACGGACTTGTACACAAGGGCATCAGGCATTTACAGGTCAAGGGGCTGAGAAATATAGATTTCAGCAGTATCAACGATGCCGATGAAATATCTAAATATATGGATTATACCTTGATCGAGGTTGAAGGAGAATCCGGTGTGCCCCAGGATGCCATAAACATATCCCGGCTTATGGGTATACCTGAAGATATATTGAAGCGCGCAGAAGTAATAATGAGAGAAACCAAACATGGAGGTGCCAAATGAGCAATCTGAATCTGGATGCAAGGCTGATCGGCAATGCAAGAGAATCAGCAGGAAAGATAGCGGAAGATGTACAGAAATTCATTGATCTTCATACCACAGT
>JAEXXN010000543.1 GCA_023405875.1 Bacillota bacterium
GTTATATACCATGCATCAGGTGCATGCGGAATAGGTGTTATACAGGCTGCTGACGAAAAAGATTTCTGGGCAATCGGTGTTGACCAGGATCAGGCAGCAGTATCAAAGAACAACAAGGTTCTCTGCAGCATGATAAAGAGGGTTGACGTTGGTACATATACAATAGTTAAAGCTCTTGCTGACAACAAATTCGAAGGCGGCAAGGCAATCGAGCTTGGAGCTAAGGAAGACGGAGTTGGCTACAGCGATAACGGAAACAATCTATCAGCAGAATTAAAGGCTGCTGCAGATAAATACAAAGCTGCTATAGTTGACGGTACAATAATAGTACCTGCAACAGCTGATGAGCTCAAGGCATTCAAACCTGTGGAACTGAAGTAAGAATAATAAATCAGCAGGGTGAATCAAAGCTAGATGCGATGCTGCATCTAGCTTTTGCTTCATAATGAAGAACGATAAGCTATAAGTTTGATGAAACTATTCATAATATACATAATTATATATTTCGCGAAAAAAAGTTTACATTAACAATTCAGGCTTTGCGTAAATATTCCCTTGATTTTATTGAATTCGTACTATACCCCAATGTAATACCTTAAATGCGTTCAATATAGTTTATATGATCAATGTTTTTATTACTTATGAGAGGTGGGATGTAAATGCCGGCAGTAATAGAAATGAAAGGCATAGGCAAGTCCTTTCCCGGGATCCGCGCAAATGACAATATCAACCTGACCATAGAGCAGGGAGAGATACATGTATTGCTGGGAGAGAACGGTGCTGGCAAGTCAACTCTTATGAATATTCTGTACGGACTGTACCAGCCGGATGAAGGGCAGATATTTGTAAAGGGTAAACCGGTTAAGATAAGCAATCCCAATATAGCAATAGCGCATGGTATCGGAATGGTACACCAGCATTTTATGTTGGTTCAGCCCTTTACCGTCGCTGAGAACATCATACTTGGAAATGAGCCCAAGAAGGGATTGTCACTTGATATTGACAAGGCGATCAAGGATGTTGAAGAGATTTCAAAAAAATATGAGTTAAAGGTTGATTCCCGCGCAAAAATTCAGGATATCTCTGTAGGAATGCAGCAGAGGGTGGAAATACTGAAGACGCTGTACAGGGGCGCAGAGATACTTATACTGGATGAACCGACTGCAGTGTTGACACCACAGGAGATAGAGGAGCTGGGTATCATACTGAAAAGCCTTGTTGCACAGGGCAAATCAATAATACTTATAACTCACAAGCTCAAGGAAGTAATGTCAATGAGCGACAGGGTAACAATCGTCAGACGGGGAAAAGTTATTGACACCTTGAACACCAAGGCTACAAACATAGATGAGCTTGCGGAAAAAATGGTAGGAAGAAAGGTCAATCTGACTGTAGAGAAGAAGGATACGGAATCCTCCGCTCCTGTTCTGGAGCTCAAAGGGCTAAAGGTATTGGACAACAGAGGGCTTGAGGCTGTGAAAGGAATAGACCTGGAGGTTCACGGCGGAGAGATACTTGGTATTGCCGGTGTGGACGGAAATGGTCAAAGTGATCTTGTACAAGCAATAACAGGGCTTTCTAAAGTGAAAGCCGGGGAGATAATGATTGAAGGGAAGGATATAACCAATTTTACTCCCAAGGAAGTAATTGAAAGCGGAGTAAGCCATATTCCCGAGGACAGGCATAAGAGAGGACTTGTGCTTAGTTTTTCCCTTGCAGAGAATTCGATATTGGGACACCATCAGGCAAAACAGTTCAGAAAAGGTATAGGGCTTAATTATCAGAAGATAAGGGAATACAGCAGACGGCTTATAAAAGAATATGATGTAAGGACACCCAGCGAAAAGGTACTGGCAAAGTCTCTTTCCGGGGGAAACCAGCAAAAGCTTATCGTAGCCCGTGAGATTGACAGGGACCCGAGCCTCTGCATAGCCTCGCAGCCTACCCGTGGGCTTGATGTCGGTGCTATCGAATTTGTACATAAAAAGCTGGTAGAGCTTCGTGATGAAGGCAAGGCTGTTCTGCTTGTCTCTCTTGAGCTTGATGAAGTAATGTCGCTTTCAGACAGAATAGCAGTCATGTATGATGGCAAAATAGTCGGTATCATAGATGCAAGTGCTGCTTCTGAGAAGGAGCTTGGAATAATGATGGCCGGCGGAAGTTCAGATAATGCTGAATAAGGAGGATGTGAAATGGAATCAAGAAATAGCGAAATAAGAGAAGAACTGATAAAAACCCTGAAAGAAATTGCATATCCCCTTGCGGCAATACTGATTTCGTTTATTGTTGGGGGCATACTTGTACATTCCTTTGGCAAGAGTCCTATAGTTGCATATACAGCACTTTTCAAGGGCAGCCTGGGAGACCTGAATAAATTCGGAGAAACGCTGGTAACAGTTACGCCGCTTATTTTGACAGGCTTGTCAATTGCTTTCGGCTTCAGATGCGGGCTTTTTAATATAGGTGTCGAAGGCCAGTTCATTATAGGAGCAGTTGCTGCGGTATGGGCAGGATGGGCTTTTGCCGGATTGCCGGCATTCCTGCATTTGGCGCTGACATTATTAACAGGTGCTTTTGCAGGCGGCTTCTGGGCTTCAATTATAGGCTGGCTCAAAGCCAAAGTAGGCTCTCACGAAGTAATCAACGGCATCATGATGAATTACATAGCAATGTATACAAGTAATTTTTTAGTAATGACCATACTCAATGAGCCCGGGAAAGCATACTCTGTAGCTATTGCCGATACTGCCAAGCTTTGGAGGATGTCGGAGGTATTTTTGCAGTTCAAGCATTCGAGGGTCAATGCAGGCATTATTCTTGCACTGGTGGCTGCTGTTGCGGCTTACTATATCCTTAACAAAACAGTAAGGGGATATGAGATCAGAGCGGTGGGATATAATCCTCATGCTGCCGAATACGGCGGAATAAATGTTAAGAAGAATATAGTCCTTGCAATGGTCATATCCGGACTTTTTGCGGGACTTGCAGGAGCGATAATGACTACCGGAGTTCAGTACAGAGTCAATAACCTGTTCGGTTTTACGGGTTACGGCCTTGACGGTATTGCTGTCGCACTTGTAGGCAACAACCATCCTATCGGGGTTATCCTGTCGGCCATGCTGTTCGGAATACTGCAAAAAGGCGGGCCTTTAATGCAGATACAAGGCATACCAAAAGAGGTAGTAGGGATAATCCAGGGTATAATAATTCTCTTTGTATCCTCGAATTTTGTAAGAGTATTGATAGGAAACATGAAGGAAAAAAGAGAACTGAAAAAGACTGCAGCGAAAGGGGAGGTGGAATAGTATGGAAAATATAGGGATCTTTACGGTGCTCGGTATAATATTTACAGCTACTATCAGATCTGCTACTCCGCTTATGTTTGCATCCCTCGGAGGCAATTTTTCAGAAAGATCAGGTGTGTTTAATATAGGCCTTGAGGGCATAATGACTGTTGGCGCCTTTAGTGCAGTTTTCTTCTCATATATAACAGGGTCGCCGTGGGCAGGATTGCTTGGTGCCATGGTTGTGGGTGGATTGTTTGGATTGCTCCTGGCATTCCTGAGCATATATTTCAAGGCAAACCAGGTTATAGTCGGTACTGCAATAAATATCCTGGCTGCCAGTCTCACAACCTTTCTGCTGGTTGAAATCTGGGGCAGGCCGGGACAGACGGACAATGTAAACTACTTCCAGACCTGGGGACCTTTCAACTTCTTTACTTACTTTGCATTTGTCATGGTAGCAGTATCATATTATGTGATGTACAAGACCCCCTTCGGCCTGCGCATAAGAGCTGTAGGGGAGCACCCGAGAGCTGCAGATACACTGGGTGTAAACGTTTATACAACAAGATACATATGCGTGACCATAAGCGGCATACTCGCAGGCATCGGAGGAGCATCACTTTCCATCGGTTCCCTGAGTCTTTTCAAGGAAGGCATGATTGCAGGCAAAGGCTTTATTGCATTGGCCGCTTTGATATTCGGCAAATGGAATCCCATAGGGGCGGCACTTGCTTGTCTTTTCTTCGGCTTTGCCGATGCGATACAGACGGTGGCAACTAACCTTCCGGTTCCGAAAGAGTTTCTGTTTGCCCTGCCGTATATAATGACAATGCTTGCAGTATCAGGCTTCGTCGGCAAATCGGTAGGACCGGCTGCAGGTGGAATCCCTTATGAAAAGGGAGAAAAATAGCTTAAAAAAATGCGTTTCGGCGCATTTTTTTATTGAAGCTTATTCCTGGCAACCTAGATATTTACAGTACAAAAGAATATGACTTGCCCTGCAAATATGCTATAATAGATGTGTATTTATCAAGCATAAAAATAATATTATTGTTTGATTCACATAATTTTTCATCGATCGGGGGGTGATGGAATGAGAATGGGATATGATATGGTCATAGAACAGCAGCAAAAGCTGGTAATGACACCTGAGCTTAAGCTGGCGCTTAAGATACTTCAACTGCCGGCAGTTGAGCTTGAAGAATTGATACAGAATGAGCTTGAAGCCAATCCTGTTCTTGAAATTATGGATGAAAACAGGGATGAAAAGCCTGAATCACAACATAAGCAAGATCAAATGGAAAAAGAAAAAGAGACGGAAAAGGAAATAAATTGGAAGGAATATCTGCAGTTCCAGGGGAAAAGCTATTCCGCGGAAGGCTTTGATAATGACGAAAATTCTGATTTTTCTTATGAGAATTTCATAACCTACTCGTATACCCTTAAGGACCATCTTATTTCCCAGCTGAGAGTAACACCTGTGAAAGAAAAGCTAAGGGATATAGCAGAGTACATTATAGAGAGCCTTGACGAAAACGGATATCTTACCGCGACGCTCCAGGATATGTCGGAAATACTTTCGGTCGATATCGGGACAATAAGAGAAGCGTTGAACATTATACAGACCTTTGAGCCTTATGGAGTAGGCGCGTCTGATTTAAAGGAATGCCTTCTGATCCAGCTCAGGAACAGGGACATTATCAATACCTCCTTAGAGACTATCGTGAATAACCATCTGGATGATATCGCGTGCAACAGGTTGAACAATATTTCAAAAAGACTTTCGGTAACAATTGAAGAGGCTCAGAAGTACAGCGATATTATCAAAAATCTGGAACCCAAGCCGGGCCGGGCATTTGAAGGAAGCAATTCAACCAAATACGTGACTCCGGATGTATATATTGAAAAGATCGGGAATGAATATGTGATAATAATAAACGATCACTATGGCTCCAGACTTATGGTCAACCAATACTACAAAAGCATACTGATGTCGGAGGACAAATCCTCCAAGGCATCCGCCTATATAAATAACAAGCTTTCTTCAGCCATGTGGCTTATAAAAAGCCTTGAACACAGGAAAAACACCTTGTATAGCGTCGTAAAAGCCATACTTGAATACCAGATGGACTTTTTTGAAAAGGGCCCCATGTATCTGAAGACAATGACCTTGAAGAAAATTGCAGATATGGTGAATGTTCATGAATCTACTGTAAGCAGAGCGGTAAACGGCAAATATGTACAGACTCCCCGGGGAATATTTGAAATAAAATACTTTTTCAAAAGCGGAATAGATAACCAGGAGGGGGACGCAATCTCCTCCGAGAGTATAAAGAAAATGATAAAAAGCTATGTAAATAGTGAGGATACGAGCAAGCCGGTAAGTGACCAGCACATCGCAGACTATCTTGTCAAGGAGGGTTACCTGATTTCAAGGCGGACAGTGGCGAAGTACAGAGATGAGCTGGGAATACTCTCATCCTCAAAAAGAAAAAGATATTGATATAGGGGCGATCCACGGATCGCCCGTACGTTGATTGTTGAAAGGCTTTATTGGTTGTTAAATAGGCTTTATATAGAAGCCTTTTTTATATTTTTTGAATAAATATGCTTCCGATAAATAATAAAATAATAACAAATAATACATTTATATATTGAAATTGGGATTTGCATATAATATAATAAAGCCAACGGGACGATATTATTATACGTGGGATAAAATATGACCATAGAGGTAATGAAATGAGTGAACTAATAAATTTACAGAAAAGACTGGTTCCGGAAGTAGTTGATATTACTGAAAAGAGATACAGTATATTAAGGGCAATTGAGTTCAATCAACCTGTAGGGAGACGAGCACTTGCCGGTATGCTTGGCCAGAGCGAGCGGTGGGTAAGAAGCGAGCTTGATATCCTGAAAAGCCAGAACCTCATTGATATACAGGCACTGGGTATGCTGGTGACTGATGAGGGCAGGGATGTCATATATAAGCTGAGGGAGTACATATCTGAGCTTAAAGGGCTCAAGGATCTGGAAAACACAGTGAAAGAGCTTCTGGATATCAAAGAATTCATTGTAGTTCCGGGTGACTCAGGACATGATCCTCAAGTACTTGTGGAAATGGCTAAGGTAGCCTTCGAGTATCTGAAAAAAAACATCATGAGTAATGACATTATAGCAGTAAGCGGAGGTTATTCAGCATTGGCAGTGGCTGAGAATGCATATAAGCTTGATGCTGAAAATGTAACGGTTATCCCTGCAAGAGGCGGTATAAAGGCTGACCTTGAGCGCCAGGCAAACATAGTTGCCGCCAAGCTTGCAAAGAATATAGGCGGTAAATACTATCTGCTGCATCTTCCCGATAACATCAGTGAGGATATGATTGTAAGAATGTCTGATGATCCTGATATAGCCAAGATCCTTAACTACATAGCAAATACCGATATACTTTTGTACGGCTTCAGCTCATTTGAATCCATATGTAAGAAAAGGAATTTCACCGAAGAGGAAGTCGAGCATCTGAAATCCTTGAATGTAAGAGCTGAAGCAGTGGGCTGTTACTTTGACATTAATGGCCGGATAGTCTACAGGTCAGGCCGGGTAGGTATAAAACCGGAATATTTAGACAGCATAAAGACTATGATGGCAGTGGGCGGAGGCATTTTGAAGGCTGAGCCTATAGTGTTGGTAAACAGGGGCAGGAAAAACAGAGTCGTTGTAACCGATGAAGCTGCTGCCCATGAAATATATAAGATTTTAAAAGGAGGAAATTGAAAATGGCATTAAGAGTAGGTATCAATGGTTTTGGCAGAATTGGAAGGCCAGTATTTAAAATTGCGCAGGAGAAGTTTGGTAAAGATGCTGAAATAGTATTGATCAATGACTTAACAGATCCAAAAACACTGGCGCATCTATTAAAATATGACAGCACATATGGAGTATATGGCGGGGATGTTAAGGCCAAAGAGCATTCTATTGTTGTAGATGGAAAAGAAGTTGAAATCTGTGCAGAAACAAAGCCGGAAAATATAAAATGGGGAGAATACGGAGTAGACGTTGTTCTCGAATCCACAGGCCGCTTTACAAGCAAGGAAGCTGCAATGGCCCACATTGCAGGGGGAGCTAAGAAGGTTGTAATATCCGCTCCTGCAAAGAATGAAGATATAACAGTTGTAATGGGTGTTAACGAAGACAAATATGATCCGGAAAAGCATGTAGTGATATCCAATGCGTCCTGCACTACCAATTGTCTTGCTCCGGTAGCAAAGGTGCTTCATGAGAACTTTGGAATAGTAAAAGGACTGATGAACACCATCCACTCCTATACAAACGACCAGAGAATACTTGACCAGCCGCACTCAGACCTCAGAAGGTCGAGAGCTGCTGCACTGTCAATAATCCCTACAACCACAGGAGCTGCAAAGGCAGTTGCATTAGTACTTCCTGAGCTTAAGGGAAAGCTTACAGGCCTTTCAATGAGAGTACCGACACCTACAGTTTCGGTTGTTGACCTTGTTGCCCAGCTGGAGAAGAATGTTACAGTTGATGAAGTGAATGCTGCACTCAGAAGAGCTTCAGAAAATGAGCTCAAGGGTATACTTGAATATTGCGAAGAGCCGCTTGTTTCCATTGATTTTAAGGGAAATCCGCATTCTTCGATTCTTGATGCATTGTCAACAATGGTTATACAGGACAACATGATAAAGATAATTTCCTGGTATGACAATGAGTGGGGTTATTCCAACAGAATAGTTGACCTTGTAAAATATATGGCAAATAAATAAAAAAGAATAAGCTGTGATATGGTCCGGTTTTGCAGGTTAACCTCAAAGCCGGGCTGTAATATATTTCGCACCGGTCGTTGAATAATATTCCGTATGGTGCGAAATATTTTCATTAATGTTCCGAACCTCTGCTGAGGAAACTGGATATTACAATATGGATTGGAGGAATCATGATGCTGAATAAAAGATCCATACAGGATATAGACGTCAAAGGGAAAAAGGTGCTTGTAAGGGCAGACTTCAATGTGCCCATTGATGAAAACGGAGTAATAACGGACGACAGAAGAATAAGAGAGGCGCTTCCTACAATAAAATACCTGAAGGAGAACGGCGCAAAGGTGGTATTGATGTCACATCTGGGAAGGCCCAAGGGGAAATTCAATCCCAAGTATTCTTTGAAGCCTGTGGCGGAAAGATTGTCTGAAAAGCTTGACTCCAAGGTCAGCCTTGCGCCCGACGTTATCGGAGAAGCAGTGCAGGCAATGGTTGAGGG
>JAEXXN010000550.1 GCA_023405875.1 Bacillota bacterium
ATTTACTGGCTTCATACCTGATAGAAAAGGAAACCATAACCGGTGAAGAATTCAAGAGGATATTGTTAAGCTAGTACTCTGTAACGCTTAAAACTTGCATTGTCCGGCGAGGCGCCGAAACAGGGAATAACCGCCGTCAGGGGCTATAAGCAGCCGGGACGTCGGTTATTTCTGTTATGGATAATATTATTGTGTTATACTAAGTATATAGGAGTATGAAAAATTTGACTGCAAAAGGTAAATTCACAAGAATGCGGGTGATGTTATGCAGACTTTGATAAGATTATTGTTCAGCAGGATGGTTCTGGTCGGAACAGCGATAATTTTGCAGATATTGATCCTGATTGTAGTAATATGGCGATTCTCGAATTACTTTGTATATTTTTACGGCATATGTACATTTATAAGTCTGATGACTGTGCTGTGGATAGTAAACGGTAAGGGCAACCATGCCTATAAGCTTGCATGGACCATTCCCATTATGACCTTCCCAATTTTCGGAGGGTTATTTTATCTTATGTTCGGAGGGAACAAATCAAGTAAGAGAAACAGGCGGAAGATGCAGGAAATTGCCGACAATATGGGAAGCTCCCTCAATCAGAAGCTGGAAGTCATGCAGAAGCTTGAGCAGGAAAACAGAAGTGCTGTCAATCAGGTAAAATATATTTTCGGGTATTCCTACTGCCCGGCATATACCAATACCGTCACGGAATATCTGACGCCCGGGGAAAAGAAGTTTGAGCGGCTGCTTGAAGCATTGCGCAAAGCAGAGAGGTATATCTTCCTGGAGTATTTTATCATCAACAAAGGCATTATGTGGAACAGCATACTGGAGATACTGAAGGAGAAAGCGGCACAGGGACTTGATGTCCGTCTTATTTATGATGATGTAGGCTGCCTGATGACCTTGCCCTACGGCTATGAAAAGGAATTGAGGAGCATGGGGATCAAATGCCATGTTTTCAATCCCTTCGTACCGGTGCTTTCCATTCGCCTGAACAACAGGGACCATCGTAAAATTGCGGTGATAGATGGGCATACGGCCTTTACGGGAGGCATTAACCTGGCAGACGAATACATCAATGCCTATGAGAAGCATGGCCATTGGAAGGATGCGGCAATAGTGCTCCATGGGGAGGCTGTATGGAGCCTGGCAGTCATGTTCCTTTCCATGTGGAGCTTTCTCAGCAAAACCAGTGAAAGCTATGAACCCTTCAGGCCTCCGGCAGAATATACCGGAAAGCTTATAGCTGAAGGATATGTACAGCCTTTTGCCGACAGCCCCCTGGATGATGAATCAGTAGGAGAATCTGTTTATCTGAATCTGATCGGTGAGGCCAAGGAATATGTTTATATAAGTACACCCTATCTTATACTGGATAACGAAATGAGTGCTGCTCTGTGCCTGGCTGCGAAAAGGGGGGTGGATGTCCGTATAGTGACCCCGTATATTGCAGACAAATGGTATGTGCATTCAGTATCGCGCTCCAACTACCAGGTGCTGCTGGACAGCGGTGCGCATATTTATGAATACACCCCGGGCTTTATCCATTCCAAGACCTTTGTGGTTGACGACAGCTTTGCTGTGGTAGGAACCATCAATCTGGATTATCGAAGCCTTTTCCTTCACTTTGAGTGCGGGGTATGGATGTACGGGACAAAGAGCGTTATGGAGGTAAAGTCTGATTATCTGCAGATGCTGAATATATGCCAGAGCATCACTCCTGATTACAACAGCAATCTGAGCTGGGGCAGGCGGCTGGGCAGGACTATTCTCAAGCTGTTTGCACCGCTTATGTAGACTACGGTGCTGCGAGATATTCCTCAAGGGTGATATTTCTTGCAGCCATTTCAAGGGAGGCACTTTTGCCTACATACCTTATATGCCAGGGTTCAAACTGATAACCTGTGATTGCTTCCCTATCCCTCGGGTAGCGTATAATAAAGCCGAAATGGGGGGCGTTTTCCTTCAGCCACTGGCCTTCGCGGGTCTCAGCAAAGGCCTGGGTGAGGGCAAAATTCACCGAAGAGCTGCTGACATCCATTGCCAGTCCTGTCTGATGCTCGCTTTGACCGGGTCTGGCGCTGAATTGATTGGCGGCTTCAGCAGAACCGTATTTGCCGGTATTGGAAGCAAAAATAGCCTTTTGACGTTCATAGGAGCGATAGCCGGAAATGGCCGTCAGCTTGATGTTATCACGCTTCGCCTTTGCAAAGAGTGCCTCCAGGGCTGCAGCAGCCTCGGAGGTCATTTTTGTTTTGGCGCTGTTTGCCGAGGATACCTTTGGAGACACCAGCTCTGACGGAACATAACCATCCGGAAGGCTGTGAGTCTTGTTTACCAGTATGAGGCCGGCGGGGGCTTTTGCAGGAGCCTGGGCTGCGGGGCTGTTGTCCGGGGCCTGTGCCTGGGGCGGAACCTGCTTTGGCAGCGGGGCTGCCGGGGCAAGAGCGGCAAGGGTACTGTAGGCAATTGACGCAACAAGAAGGGAGCCGGCCATAATATTGACAGTATTGATTTTAATATCATGATAATTTTCATTTATATAGTTCTTTATATTATCAAGAGTATTGCCGGAAAGCTCTTTTCCTTTTCCCTCATACAATTCTTCCGCAAATTCACTTGTCTGCTTCTCAATATACAGCACCAGCGTATAGCCTTCGGCAGCCGGTATTAATTCATGGCGTGAAAACATTTCCATCCGGTTATCTTCCTTTCAGCAAAGCATGTCGTGTTGAATTCTATTTTTTGCAATTTGCCGGAGGTTATACTTGAACCGGTGGAAAATAAACAGCCCGGGGCTTTGCACCGGACTGCACTGTTCTTTATAGCAGGTTCTCTATTTTATATTCGGAATATCTTTCTTCCATCCAGGAGTTATATGCATCAGGCAGTTTCTGCTCAAAGAGGGTCTCCTTTATCTGCTCCTTGTTTTCATCATATACAGCCGGTTTTTCCTCGATCTTCTCTTCAACCTTTATTATATGGTATCCGTATTTTGTCTGCACAGGCTCGCTGATTGTGCCGGGCTGCATTGAAAATGCCGTATCTTCAAACTCCTTTACCATGGTATCCCTGGGGAAGAGGCCCAGCTCGCCGCCCTGTTGGCTTGAACCGGTATCTATCGAGTATTCCTTGGCCAGTGCTGCAAAATCTCCCCCTGCTGCCAGCTTGTCTTTGACCTCCTTGGCCTTTGCTTCGCTGTCAACCAGGATATGGCTTGCTTTCACCTGTTCCTCAACGCCAAAGGTATCCTTGTTTTGTTCAAAAAATGTCTTCATTTCCTCTTCTGTTATTGTGATCCGGGGTTCAAGCAGCTTTTTCAGCTTTAAATTGGTTCCGATATTTTTTGCGAAATCTTCCATTGAATATCCATAGTTGGCAAGCAGCGCATCAAATTGCTCCTGCCCGCCATACTGCTCGATCATTTTTTGCAATTCCTTCTGGGTAGCTTCTTCATCTACTGTTACGTTCTGCTTTGCAAGCTCCAGGTCAACTATTTTTTCCGCTATCAGTTGGTCCAGCGCAGTACTTCCATACTGCTCCTTCAAGGTATTGTACAGATCATCCTTGGTAATGGCTTCGCCGTTGACTCGGGCGACTACTGATCCTGGCGGCACGGCGGTCATCCTTCCTATGCCGAAACAGGCGGCTCCTGCAACAACAGCAGTGATAAGCACGGCTATTATAAGCTTGTTGTTCTTTGGCGGCCTTCCATCGTCAGAGGAGTTCAGCTCCGGTATAATTGTTTCTTCTGAGGGAATATACTCGTTTTCTGCGTTTATTTCCTCTGCAGAAAGCTCTTCCTCAGTCGTAAATTTTTCTTCTGTCAAAATTTTACCCAACCTTTCTAACTATATTTAAAATCATGGTCATAATGTTATTTTAATTGCTCTGGCCTTATTCTACAACTTAATCCTTTAAATTAACTTGAATTTTTAATATTATTGGCGATTGACCAGGGGCAGCTCGACAATGAAGGTAGTGCTTTCATCAGGAATACTTTTCACAGAAATCTTCCCTCCGTGCCGGCTTATTATTGAGGCAGCTATCGGCAGACCAAGTCCATAGCCTCCCATTTGTCTTGCACGGGATTTGTCAGCCCGATAAAACCTGTCGAATATCCTTCCAAGCTGTTCTCCGGGTATCCCTTCTCCGGTATTTGTCAGGGACAGCACGGCAGAATTACCGTTCTTTTTCAGGGTAAGGGCAACAGCTCCATTACTGTTTGTATACTTTACTCCATTGTCCATAAGAATCATTACCACCTGCCGGAGCTGTTCACTATTCCCGTGGATCATAAGCTCCGGCTCCACCTTGTATTCAAAGGAAATATTTTTTTCGAAAAATATAGCTTCCATTGTCAGAATGACACTTTCTACTGTCTTGCTCAGGCAAAAATCCGAGTATATAAGCCTGGTATCGGGATAATCCAGTTGAGCCAGATATAAAAGGTCATTGGTAAGCTTGGTCATCCGCTCCACCTCTGATTTTATATAGCCCAGCCACTTTGACTGGCTGTTTATGCTGGAGTCTCCGTTGGACAGCAGGACATCAACATTTGTATTGATGACTGTAAGAGGAGTTTTCAGCTCATGAGAGGCATCGGCGATAAACTGCTTCTGTTTCTCAAAGGAATCCTCCACCGGTTTTATTGCTTTGTTGGCAAAGAATCTGCTGATCAGGTATATAAATACAAGCATGACGGCAGCAACAACAAGGAAGGTATATATCAAATTGGTAAGTATCCCCTGCTGTGGTGTTATGTCCAGAAACACCAGCCTGTATCCGTCCGAAAAGGGCTTGATATTGAATACCCAATGAGTGCCGTCCAGCTTCAGCTTTCCTGTGGGAGTATTCTTTGCTGCTGCCGCAGCTTTGGCAGCCTCATAGAAGTCCTCCTCCATATCAAATATTGAGGATATCAGGACAATATTCCAACTGCTGTCGGTATCAATTGTAAAGGATACCGACCGTTCCCGGGGCGGCGTATTGTCAAAGCCGGGCTTGGGCTGTCCCGAGCCGGGAGCGGGAGCAGGCTTGAGGCTGAACTCAGATATTCTGTTCAATTCCATTCTGATATCATTATGGACATTATTGTAGGTAATTATATATATAGACGAAAAAGCAAGCAGCATCATTACAGATATCAATACAAGGTTAAGAATGAGGAATCTGTTTCTCAGCTTGGTAAACAATGATCCTTTACCTCCAATACATAGCCTATTCCGCGGATAGTGTTGATGGATACGTTTGCTTCAAGGAACAAAAGCTTTTTTCTCAGAAAAGAGATATATACCTCCACATGATTGTATTCTGCCTCTGAGTCAAAGCCCCAGATCTTTTCTATTATCATTTCCTTTGAGGTAACGGCATTCTTCCTTATAATAAGCAGCTCCAGCAGCTCGCTCTCTTTCAGAATCAGCTTCACCTCCCTGTTTCCCTTTGAAAGCCTGAGATTTGCAGTATTCAATTCAATATCCCCATAGCTCAGAGTATTATCCGGCAAAACCTCGCCCTTGCGTCTGGACAATGCTCTTATCCTTGCAAGGAGCTCTTCTGCTGCGAAGGGCTTTGGAAGATAGTCATCGGCTCCGCTGTCCAGGCCTGCGACTTTGTCGGAGATTTCCCCTTTGGCTGTGAGCAGTATTACCGGCGTTGAAATTCCCTGTTTGCGGATATTTTGCAGCACACTTATGCCATCCATTCGGGGAAGCATTATATCAAGGATGATCAGATCATAAATATCGCTCAGGGCATTATCAAGGCCGGCTTCTCCATCATTGACGGCATCAACGGCATAATTGTTCTTTTTCAATATCTGGGTAAGAGCTTCCGCCAGATGGAGTTCATCCTCAACTATCAGTATTCTCATAATATTACCTCCGTATATAGTCCCTTCAAGGGTATTATAGCATATCAAAGCTTAAATAAAGCTTAAATGAATTTTTAAACTCAATTTGTTGTGCTGGTTGATAAAAGAGTGTTTGTGGAGAGGCTTAGAGTTTGTTAGTGAAGTATAGGAAAAGCTGCGTCTCCTGTTTGAGCCGGTAAGCTGCCAAATCAGAAAATCTCATAGTAACTAAAGTCATAATAGTAATGACAAATACCAAATGCGAGTTTGACGCAGCCCTATAC
>JAEXXN010000572.1 GCA_023405875.1 Bacillota bacterium
ATATCCAAGCTTATAGTAGTATATGACGATGTTGATCTGGATGTGGGAAGAATAAGGATCAGGCCTGAGGGAAGCTCCGGGACACATAACGGAATGAAATCGATAATATATTTATTGAATACAGACAAGTTTCCCAGGATCAGGGTAGGCATAGGCAAGCAGCCGGCATATATGGATCTTGCGGATTATGTTCTGGGTAGATTCACCGACGAGGAGATACCATTGATGGAGGAAGCCGTTAAGAAGGCCGCACTGGCAATAGAGGAAATTGTCAGGAAGGATGTAACCTCCGCCATGAATAAATATAATGAGGCTAAAAAGTGTCCCCCGCCTCTATAGGTGGGGTGTACCGCTTCAGTTTTCAGGCGGCAGGCTATATCTCCCGCCTTGTTGAAGCGTGCAGAGGCAAGAAAATTTTTCTACAGTGGAAAAATTTTATGCTGATGCGTCATAACGGAGAGAAATAGTCTGCGAATAGCCTTTTCCCAAAAAGGCAAGACTTCAATAGGAATATCGCAAAGGATGAGGTCGATATATTTATATCCGGCCTCAATTATTCTGTTTGGAAGAAGCTTGTACAGCAAGCATCCTTCTACAATCAATATACTTGAAGCAAATACATCCTGGAGGTGAGAATTTGAGTATTGATAACATGCTGAAGCCTTTATATGAGATGGAAGAGCTTGATGAAATGCTTGCAGCTCTGGAGTCAAACAATATTATCGTAGATGTGTATGGAGTTTCCGATACTCAGAAGGCTTTTGTGGCTGCGCTGGTATGCAGGCATTTTGGAAAACCATGTCTTTTCATTACTCATAATGATTTGCTTTCAAGGAAGATTTATGAGGATATATCGTTTCTGGACAGCGGCCTGGCAACCTTGTTTCCCGCGGCAGAGATGATGTTCCGGAGGGTCGATGCCAAGAGCAAAGAGATCATGCAGAAGCGTTTGCAGGCGTATGATGATGTTATCAGCGGCAGAAATAATATAATTTGTGCTTCAATAGAGGCACTGCTGTCCAAGGCAGTAGCCCCCGGACTATTTGCATCAATGAACAGAGAGCTTTCAACAGGAGAAGCCGTCTCCCTGGAGGATATGAAGGAGTATTTTGTCAGGGCAGGCTATGAAAGGGTCGATATGGTAGAAGGGAAAGGACAGTTCTCCATAAGAGGGGGAATAATGGATTTCTTTTCTCCAATATATCAGAATGCTGTAAGAATAGAACTGTTTGATGATGAGATAGATTCCATACGCTTTTTTGATGTTCTGACCCAACGGTCCGTGAGCAAAGCTCCCAAAATAAAAATAACTCCCGCCAGGGAATTCATTGTTACCGAGGAAGATTTTGTTGCCGGGGCGGAAAGCCTTCAGGCAGAGCTTTCTGCAAGGCTCAGGGCTTCAGGGAACGACCGCAGGAAAAAAACTACAGATGCAAGGGCCAGGGAAAGAATTTCAGAGGATATTGAAAGGCTTAAGCAGGGTATACATTTTGAGGGTATTGAGAAATACTCCCCGTATTTTCCGGATAAAAGCTACAGCCTTATAAATTACTTTAAGGACTGCATAATTTTCATAGACGAGCCCAGCAGGATAAAGCAGCGCTGTGAAACCTTCAGCCTGGAATTCCAGGAATCCTTCAACCAGCTTCTGGAGGACGGGGAGGTGCTGCCGGGACAGTTCAGCTCTATTTTCACCTATGAAGAGCTGCTGATAAAGCTGCAGAACAGCAGGAGGGTATGTCTGGATGCCCTGTATAAGGTAAACACTGATTTTAACCCCCAGAAGACAATAAGTATAACAAGCCGTTCAATGCACCCCTTCCATGGAAAGCTTAACATGCTCATGGAGGAGATCGATGTATGGAAAAAACGCAGATATAAGGTGCTGATACTTGCAGGTACAAGGGAGAGAGGCATGCGCCTTGCTTCCGACCTGAAGGACAGGGATATAGCTGCTGTATATAAAAATGAGCTTGATATAGAACTGAAGGAAGGGCATATAGTGATCCTGCCGGGAATATTGAACAGTGGGTTTGATTTCCCCTCCATCAGGTATGCCGTCATAAGCGACAGGGAGGCTTTCGGCTCTAAGCGGAAGCCCGCAGAGAAGAAGAAGAAGGGCAAAACCATAGAGGTATTTACCGACCTTAAGGTCGGAGATTTTGTCGTCCATGAAAACCATGGTATAGGTCAGTATATCGGTATAGAGAAGCTGAAGATCGACAATATAACCAAGGACTATCTGCATATCAAGTATTCCGGCAATGACAAGCTTTTCATTCCTACAGACCAGCTGGACATGATACAGAAGTATATAGGGTCGGAGGATAAGGGACCAAAGCTTAACAAGCTGGGCGGGGCAGAATGGCTGAAGGTGAAGACCAGAGCAAAGAAAGCCATCGAAACCATGGCCCTGGACCTGCTCAAGCTGTATGCAGAAAGGCAGCAGGCCGTTGGCTTCGCCTTTTCAAAGGATACAAAGTGGCAGAAGGAATTTGAAGACATGTTCCCTTATGAGGAAACCCAGGATCAACTGCGCTGCATAGAAGAGATAAAGCAGGGCATGGAGGATCCCAAGGTTATGGAAAGGCTTCTGTGCGGAGATGTAGGTTACGGCAAGACCGAGGTTGCGCTGAGGGCTGCTTTCAAATGCGTAATGGACAGCAAGCAGGTTGCAATATTGGTTCCGACCACTATTCTGGCCCAGCAGCATTATAATACCTGTGTACAAAGGTTTGCAAACTTTCCTGTGAATATAGACGTACTTTCCAGATTCAAGACTCATAGTGAGCAGGGTAAAGTCGTCGCCAATCTCAAAAACGGCAATGTGGATATAATAATAGGTACCCACCGGCTTTTGCAGGAGGATCTGGCCTTCAACGACCTGGGGCTGCTGATAATAGATGAGGAGCAGAGGTTCGGCGTTGCCCATAAGGAAAAGATCAAAAACCTCAGGAAGAATGTGGATGTCCTCACTCTTACGGCAACTCCCATACCGAGGACGCTGCATATGTCGCTTATTGGCATCAGGGATATCAGCATAATTGAGGAGCCCCCCGAGGAGCGGTATCCGGTTCAGACCTATGTAATGGAGTATAATGAGGATGTTATAAGAGATGCGATTTCAAAGGAAATATCAAGGGGTGGGCAGGTATATTACCTCCACAACCGTGTAAGAAGCATACAGAAGGTGGCGGCAAAGCTCAAGGAGATGGTCCCTGAAGCCAGGGTGGCAGTAGCCCACGGGCAGATGGACGAGAAGACTCTTGAGGATACCATGCTGGACTTTTATAACAATGAATATGACGTTCTGGTTTGTACAACAATAATAGAAGCCGGCTTGGACATACCCAATGTTAATACCATAATAATAAACGACGCCGATAAAATGGGCCTATCCCAGTTGTACCAGTTGAGGGGAAGGGTAGGTCGTTCAAACAGGCTGGCATATGCATATTTTACGTATCAAAGAGACAAGGTCCTGAATGAGGTTGCCGAGAAGAGGCTTCAGGCCATAAGGGAATTCACCGAGTTCGGCTCCGGCTTTAAAATCGCTATGCGTGACCTGGAAATAAGGGGCACCGGTAATTTGCTGGGAAGAGAGCAGCATGGACATATGGAGGCCATAGGCTATGACCTGTACATAAAGCTTCTGGAGGATGCTGTCAGGGAGCTTAAGGGAGAAGCCGTTACAGAGACTGTTGATACCTCGATAGAGCTTCAGCTCAGCGCATTCATTCCGGAAAGCTATATTGGGGACGAAAATCAGAAAATAGAAATATACAAGAAGATCGCATATATAGGAAGCCATGAGGATCTTTATGATATTGAAGAAGAAATTGAGGACAGATTCGGAGACCTACCCCAGGTGGTCAGAAATCTTCTGGACATATCATATATCAGGCAGCTTGCCAAAAGATGCGGCATAATTGCCATTACCCAGAAGAAGAACAACATAATTGTAAAATTCAACAGTGAGAACAGCATAAAACCACAGACTGCAATCAGGGTAGCAGGGGAATATATCAACAGGCTTCTGTTCACTGCAAGCGGGCAGCCGTATTTTACAGTAAGGATCGATGAGGACAGACCTGATGAATTTATTAAGTTCCTGAAGGAGTTCTTAGAAAAAATTAGTAGTTTCCAGAATGGATGATATAGGGTATAATTATTAAATGGTGCCCTTAAAGGCAATTAAGACCAAATTATAGATAAGGGAGCGATGGACAAGTGTTTAACAAAAAATACAAGCTGCTTCTGGTAACCGTGACTATTGTTGTGCTGGCAGCATTTCTCGCCGGTTGCGGAATGGTAAGGGTAAACCCTGAAGTTGACAATAATATCGTAGTAGCCAAGGTATCCGGAGAAGAGGTAAAAAAGGAAGAGTTCAAAAAAGTCTTTGAGATATTCAAGAATCAGTATGAGCAGCAGTTCGGAACCGATATATGGGATCAGGAAATAGAGGGCAGAAAGTTTATCGAGGTTGCCCGGGAAAGGCTTCTGGATATGCTGGTTGATGAAAAGCTTCAGCTTAAAAAGGCTTCAGAGCTTGGAATTGCAGTTACTGATGCAGAGGTAAACACAGAGATTGAAAATGCCAAGAAGTATTTTGATACGGAAGAGAAATTCAATGAGTACCTGAAGGGACAGGGTATGGACCTGGAATACTTCAAGCAGTCTGCCAGGAAAGAGCTCACTATTACCAAGCTTATAGAGAAGCTTACTGCAAACGTGGCGGTAACAGATGAGGAAGTAAAGGTATATTATGATACGCACCAGAGCGAATTCATGAGTGTCAAGGCAAGCCATGTATTGCTTGATACCAAGGAAGAAGCTGAAAAGATACTTGAAAGGGCCAAGGCCGGTGAGGATTTTGCCCAGCTTGCCAAGGACAATTCAAAGGACCCAAGCGCCAAAGAAAACAGCGGAAACCTCGATTATTTCAGACATGGGGATATGGTAGAGCCTTTTGAAAAAGCTGCATTCGCACTTAAACCCGGAGAGTTCAGCGATGTTGTACAGACTGACTTTGGTTTTCATGTTATAAAGGCAGAGGATAGCAAGCTTGACAAGTTTGAGGATGTAAAGGAACAACTGAAGGCAACGATGATCAGCGATAAGAAGAATACGGAATACGGCAAGCTTCTTGAAGACATGAGAAAAAATGCAAATATAGAAACCTTTGTAAAGAATCTGGGTTGATTTATTAAATAAATGAACTGCACCCCTGAAGTTGGGCGGTATGATATACTGCCCACAACTTCAGGGGTGTTTTTGTACTTACTTATACAAGTATTGCAGCCTGCAAAAGCTTTCTGCGACACTATCTTTTGACAGGGCAGCTATAAACAAGGGCTGATTTCTTTGATCTTTTCCAGGGCCTCCGGTATATCCGAGGCTTCTATGACGCCGTCGAACAGCGCCATATTCAGCTCCAGCTCGCTTAAAACAAAAAGGACGCTGCCGAAATAAAAATGCTCCATACCGTCATACCTGCTGAGATCCGGGTCGCTTAAGGGCAGCACGGTAAATTTTTTATAGTAAATTTTAAAGTCGATAAAGTAGAGTTGTTTATTCTGGAGCTTGACGGACAGCTTCTTCAAAAAGAGCTCCCTGTAGTTCGGAATATATTCCTTCTTTACTTGAGCAATGGTATTCATATGATTTATTATAGGAGCAATACTGTTGGCAATGGTATCGAACAGGAGTATTTCCTCCTCCTTAAGGCTTTGGGACGTTTGCAGCACGACTATGCAGCCAAGGGGATGGCGATCCTCCTCGTCCAGCTCCAGGCTCCCCAGTTGAATAGGAGAAATGACGAAACAGTTGCTTTCTCCCACATCCTCCAGGAGGTCGGACGGAAGATAGCTGCTGTTTTGGGCGCCGGTATAGCGGCAGAAAGTGCCGTTACCCTGAAGCTGCTCCCAGCTTTCCAGCGGCTCCAGCCGCTGCAGGGCTGTTTCAAAGCCGAAATGGTCTTTTATGCGGTATGCATGGTTTTCATATAATGCTATAA
>JAEXXN010000578.1 GCA_023405875.1 Bacillota bacterium
ATATAGTTGTTGGCAGGACTGCAAAGGCTGACATTTATGAGGATGATGTCTTAATGTGGGATATGCTGGTATAATTCGGAAGTATTGGAGATGGGCATGTGAAAATATTGATAAGGGCAGAGGGCGGAGTCAGGATTGGGATGGGTCATGTCATGCGCATGCTGGTGCTTGCAGATGCCCTGAAGGAATATGCAGACGTTGAATTTGCTTGCAGGGATGCAGAAGAGTTTATGGCAGGGATGCAGCATATTAAATCCTGCGGTTATCCAGTACATAGGATCAATTGTAGGGCTGTTACTGAAAGCTTGGGGGAAACCGGTGGAGACTGCCTGATTACCGATAGCTATGATGTTGATGAGGAGTATTTTGATAATATAAAGAGATTTTTCAAAACGACCGGCTATATGGACGACCTTAACAAGCACAGTATCAATACCGATTTTATTATAAATCAAAACATTTATGCCGGGGAGCTGGAATACAAGACAGCTGTGGGTACAAGGCTGTTTCTTGGTACTCAGTATGTACTTCTGAGGGAAGAATTCCGAAGCCTGCAAAAGAGAGAGATAAAAGACAATGTGAAAAATGTTTTGATAACACTTGGGGGTGCAGATCCGAGGAAGCTGACCGAAACAATCGCTTTACAGCTTAGCAGGTCTTTTCCGGAAACAGCATTTCATATTGCTGTGGGACCCTCCTTTACTAACAGAGACAAACTGCTGAAAATTTCAGGGGAAAACATTCTAGCAGAGGATAGTCCTAAAATGTCTCAGCTTATGCTTGAATGTGATGCGGCAATATCTTCATGCGGCAGTACGATTTATGAGCTTTGTGCCTGTGGTACGCCCATTATAGGCTTGGTTACGGCAGACAATCAGGTCATGGCGGCTAGAAAAATGGCTTCTATCGGTGCATTGAAATATGCCAGGGAACCTGATGGATTGGCTGACCAGTTAAAAGGCCTGAATTTTGAAACAAGGGTTAATATGTCGGAAAAGGGCCAGAGTCTTGTTGATGGATATGGAAGTACCAGACTTACCGGAGAAATTATAAAAATAATCTGCTCATTGTAAATTGGGTAGAAGACATTTTTCATAAAATGTTTAGGAGATATGCTATGAGGAAATTTATACCATACGGAAAGCAATATATTGATGAAGAGGACATTCAAGCTGTTGTTGAGGTTTTGAGAGGCGATTATATTACTACAGGACCCAAAATTGACGAACTGGAAAATAAGCTGAAAGAATATACCGGTGCAAAATATGCGGTGGCAGTGTCTAACGGAACTGCCGCCCTTCATGCTGCGTGCTTCGCGGCCGGTATCGGTCCCGGAGACGAGGTGATCACTTCGCCTATGACTTTTGCCGCATCGGCAAACTGCATATTATACATGGGAGCAAGGCCGGTATTTGCAGATATTGACCCCCTGACCTACAACATAGATCCGAAAGAAATTGAAAGAAAAATAACCGACAGGACAAGGGCAATAATACCTGTTCATTTCACCGGTCAGCCCTGTGATATGGATGAGATACTGAAAATAGCCGAAAAGCATGGTCTCGCAGTAATTGAAGATGGGGCTCATGCATTGGGAGCAGCTTATAAAGGCAAAAGGATAGGGGAAATAGGTTCTATGACTATCTTCAGCTTCCACCCTGTCAAGCATATTACTACAGGAGAAGGTGGTGCTGTTACAACTAATGACAGAACCCTATACGAAAAGCTACTGATGTTCAGGACCCATGGTATAACAAGAGATAAAGGAACTATGTCAGGAGATGATGGACCGTGGTTTTATGAACAGCAGTTTCTAGGCTATAATTATAGAATAACAGATATACAGGCTGCCCTTGGAGTCAGCCAGATGAAAAAGCTGGAGGGCTTTCTGGAAAAAAGGAGAAGCTATGCAGCCTTATATGACAGCCTGTTGTATAGTATCAATGGTGTTACGCTTCCGCATCAGGCTGAATATTCAAGCTCAGCATGGCATTTGTATATCGTCAAGCTGGATATTCATAGACTGGCCATGGGTAGGCGGGAAATATTCGAGGAGCTGAGAAAAAGGAATATTGGCGCAAATGTCCATTATATACCGGTATACTATCACCCGTACTATAAAGGTATAGGCTATGAAAAAGGGCTCTGCCCTGTGGCGGAGGCACTTTATGAGAGAATAATAACACTTCCATTATATCCTACCATGAAAGCTGAGGATATATGTTATATCGTTGGTAATCTTATAGACATACTAAGAAGTTGAAATATAAGCAGGTTATTGAATTGATGTTGGCGGGAGGTATTGGACATCGCTTCCAGGATTGAAGTTTGTAACTTGATAAGTTGGCAAACTGGCACAGAAGGGTACAACATATGCTCAGGAAGGAGGAAGAATAATTGTGGGCAAAAATATTATTGTTACGGGAGCGGATGGCTTCATTGGTAGTCACCTGACAGAGGAATTAGTAAAGCAAGGGCACAGAGTTAAGGCATTTGTATACTATAATTCTTTTAATTCATGGGGATGGCTTGATACACTACCTCAAGAAATCATGAAAGAGGTTGAGGTCTTTACTGGAGATATTAGGGATCCAAATGGTGTTAGAAAGGCGATTAAAGGTGAGGATGAGGTTTTTCATCTGGCTGCGCTTATTGCCATCCCATATAGTTACCATTCACCGGATATGTATGTAGATACGAATATTAAAGGAACGCTTAATGTTTTACAAGCTGCAAAAGAACTGGAAACGCCAAGAGTATTAGTTACTTCAACATCTGAAGTCTATGGAACTGCACAATATGTTCCAATAGATGAGAAACATCCTTTCCAAGGGCAATCACCATATTCTGCTACTAAGATTGGAGCCGATAGATTGGCAGAGTCATTTTATAGGAGCTTTAATATGCCAATTACGATTGTTAGGCCATTCAATACTTATGGACCACGACAGTCAGCCAGAGCAGTAATACCAACTATTATCATGCAGCTTCTTTCAGGAAAGGAAGAGATAAAGCTTGGCTCATTGATAC
>JAEXXN010000579.1 GCA_023405875.1 Bacillota bacterium
ACCATATCCCCTGGACCCAGCCTCCGATAGGTACTCCAATATAATCTGCACCGTCTTCAGTCTTGATGACATTCAGCACTCCGTCGAAGAAGGCAGTCTCGCCTCTCGAAGCTATGACCTCTTTGACCGCTGCAAAATCAATGAATTTGTTCCTGGCATTCAATTTTGCCTGATCCTGGCTCATTTCCATAATGGCCGGAAGCTCTCCGCTGCCGCCCAGAGCAGTTATCTTTGTTTCATAGCTGTCCTCGTCTGTGGGCATTTGTTCAATCTTGATCCCCGGGTTCTTTGCCTCAAAATCCTTTATTATACCGGTGATCACTTCTTGCCTTTCCTGCTCGACCATAGTATGCATAAACTGTATCTTTACTTCTTTGGCCGGTTCTGCTGACGGTGCTGCCGTCGGCTGGGAAGCTTCAGGCGCCTTTGGTGAACAACCTGTAAAGCTCACTGTAAGAAGCATAGCTGTCGCAAGTGCCAATAACCTTTTCATTCACAGATCCCCCTTTTTTCATAAAATTTCCCATTCACTTGTAATCGATTTCCGAAAGCGCTTTCGTAAATCGACGAAACCGTTTTCGCCGATTTAGTTTTATTATAATACCATAAGCATAATAAGTAAATATAATTTCCTAAAGATTTTTACAACATGGGAAGTTTTTATATAAATGCTTCAAACACTTTCCCTTATACTGAAGCTGTACGGCACATAGTTTGTTTCCTCCACCTCTTCACCCTGAAGCATTTTTATCAGCGTATCCGCTGCTGTTTTTCCCATGCCCTTGAAGTCCTGGACCACTGTGGTCAGCCCGGGATTGGAGTATTCACTGAGCTGGATGCCGTCAAAGCCGACTACCGCAATATCCTCGGGCACCTTCCACTTCAGGCTCTGGATCGCCCTTAGCGCTCCCATGGCCATCAGGTCGGAGGCACAGAATACCGCTGTGATCTCATGATTTTCGCGGATAAGCTCCAGTGTCTTTTCATATGCCTTGTCTTCATAGTAATCGGCATATTTGACATAGTCCTCCTTTACCTCCAGTCCCAGCTCGGACATGGCCGTCCGGTACCCCTTCTCCCTGTCCACACTCACCGCTACATCCTTCAGGCCGTTGATAAAACCGATATACCGGTGTCCCTTTGAGCTGAGGAGTGTTATGACCTCTTTCACCGCAGCGGTATTGTCGGTAGTTACCGTAGAAAGATTATTGCCCTTCATTTTTATATCTATAGCTATGCACGGAAGCTCCGACTCCGTGATCTCCTGGAAATACGGGTCTCCGGGCTTCAAGCCGTATACTATGACCCCAGATATCTGCCTCTCCTTGCAAAGCTGCGAAAGCTTCTTGGTATGCTGCCTTTTTACATCGGTAAGTATTATAAGGAGCTCATAATCCTTTTCGGTACACAGGTTTTTCGCACCGACGAGTATCCTGAAAATAATGTTTCCATTGCTGTCTGTTTCTCTTATATCGGAAAGAACCAGCCCTATGATATTGGACCGTCCCAGGGCCAGGTTCCTTGCAGCCATATTTGGCGTATATCCCAATCTCTGCGCAACCTCCCTGACCCTGGCTTTGGTATTCTCGCTCACATCAGAGTAGTTGTTCAATACCTTTGAAACGGTTGTGATGCTGACCCCCGCCTGTGCTGCGATCTCTTTGATGGATGACATTCCGCTCCCTCCCTCAGGCTATATAATATATACAGCTAAAACGCTTTCTTAATATTTATGAGTATAGCATAAATTCTCCCCGAGCGAAATAAAAAGCAAAAGGGACAGTACCTTTTGCTTTTTCAGCCTTTTACCGGCCTTCTATATTGTTGAATACCCTTTCAAAGCGGTCAAGGGCATCATCGATTATTTCATCGGTATCTGACAGGCTTGTATACATCCTGCTGCCTGCCAGCGTAATGACGCCTTCCGCCATATAGGCGGCGCCCATTTCCTCCATGACCTTCTTACGCTTTTTTATTTCACCCAGGGAACCGGGGCTCAATAATTTTACGAACATCGTGCCTGTAGTCTCCAGATGGCAAATGGAGCCCTGGTTGTATGCCGCAAAGGGCAGCTTATAGTCCTCTATCAACTGCTTGAGGCCCTTTGTCAGCCTGTCCCCGGCCCTGCCTGCCGCTTCACAGGCATTGGTCCTCTCAAGCTCCAGGATGGTGTAATATCCGGCTGCTGCGCTCAACGGGTTTGCAGCCAGGGTGCCTCCTACATATGCCCTTTTCTTCCCGCTCTCCAGGCCTGCCGCAACATGTGACATAAGCTCTCTTCCGCCGCCGACTCCTCCTGCTCCGGGATAGCCTCCGGCGATGATCTTGCCAAAGACGGTAAGGTCCGGCTTAACGCCGAAATAGCCCTGTGCTCCGCCAAGGCCCAACCTGAAGCCTGTAACCACCTCATCAAAAATCAGGAGTGCTCCATATTTGTCACAAAGCTCTCTGACCTGCCTGTTATATTCTTTATAGACCGGCCTGGTCCCGCTCTCCGGCCCTACAGGCTCCAGGATCACAGCCGCAGTACCGCCTCTCAGCCGGTTAAGCCTCAATACTGTTTCCAATAGGCCGATATTGTTAGGCATAACCTCCTGGGTATGTCCCGAACAGCCCCTGGGTATCCCATGGGCTTCATATCTTCCGGTCCCGGGAACATGAAGGGCATAGACCATCTGATCACTCCAGCCGTGATAGGCTCCCCCTATCTTTATGACCTTTTTCCTGCCTGTGGCAAGCCTTGCGATCCTTATTGCAGCCATAACGGCTTCAGTACCGCTCCCAAGCATCCTGAACAATTCTACCGAGGGCATATGCCTGTTTATCAGCTTTGCGAGCTTCAGCTCATATTCATGGAACAGCCCGGTTACAGGGCCGCATTCCTTTATTACCTCAATAGCCTTCTCCTGTACTCCCCGATAGTTGCTTCCAAGGATGGTCGGCCCCCCCGCCTGAAGAAAATCGATATACCTGTTCCCGTCAATATCCCACATATATGCTCCTTCAGCCTTGTTTGTAACAATAGGGAAGGGATAGTTGAAGGCGAGGTTATGCTGCACACCCCCGGGAATGTAGTTCTTTGCTTCCCCTATAAGCTCTTTGGATCCTTTGCACTTGTTGTCGAAATACTCCAGGTATGCATTCATTGCATCACGCTTTACAGTGCGTACAGGCATTTTTACCAGTGCATTCAGCTTTTCATATATCTCCCCGGTATCATGCCATTCTGAAATGGAATAACCGCTCTTTTCCATGCTCCGACCTCCTATTCTGCTTTTTGAGTGCCCGCGATCCCTTTAAACAATATATCCAGGCTGCATTCCAGTTCTTTTACCGTACCGGGGGAGCCCCCCAGCTCAAACCACCTGAAGATGACTCCGTAATAGCTGCCGAGAATAGAGGTGGCAATATCCTCCGCTGAAAATACATCGGTCACCTCTCCCTTTGCCTGGCCCTCTTCAACAAGCTTTTCAAGCAGCTTGTTTATCTTGAAAAAGGGCGAGGGGTATTCGCTTATATTTATTATTGAAGAAAACATCAGCCGTCCGGTAAGGTGCAGGTAGGGAATGGCATCCTCCAGCAAACGCCCCAGCACCAGCTTTATCTTGTTTACAGAGCCTTCAACGGCTCCCAGCTCTTCCTCCGCATAATAAAGTATATCCTCCACCTCTTCTTCGGAGATCCCCGTCATCAGGCAGTCCTTGCTTGTAAAATAGTTGAAGAAGGTGCCCTTTGCCACATCAGCCCTTTCCGTTATCTCCTCTATCGAAGTATTCTCAAAACCCTTTTCCTCAAACAAATGCCTTGCCGCTCTAAGGATATTCGCCTTTGTCTCCTGCTTCTTCCGCTCTCTTCTGGACATGCTGTTTGTTTCCATATAGTCCTCCTGCCGCCACATGCTTTGATTAATCTCATTATACATAAGCAAATTTTTGATGTCAACATTATATTTATACTTGATTACAATATTATACTATTGTATACTTATTTTAAGCAGGAGGTGGTATCAATTGTTCCGTTACCTTATGAATGCATTCAGCTCGGCCTCTTCCCATCAGGAGCCGGACACAGCCGAGTCCGCAAAAGCCAGGCAGCTTGTATGCGACTCCGGCAAACGGCTTCTCCGGAGCGGTTATGTCTCCGGTACCTGGGGAAATATAAGCTGCAGGATAAACGCCGGCTTTATGGCGATCACACCCAGCGGCCGGGAATATGAAGGGCTTAAGCCCGAGGACATGGTTATCGTGAATATTTATGACCTCAGCTATAAAGGGGATTTAAAGCCTTCCGGAGAAATGGGCCTCCACGCTGCAATATACAGGGAGAGGCCTGAAATAAATGCAGTTATGCATACCCACTCGCCAAATGCATCTACCGTTGCCGCGTCCCGCAGGGAGGTCCCTCCCATACTGGACGATATGGCACAGATAATAGGTCCGTCACTCAGGGTTGCAGAATACGCCTTGCCGGGAACTGCAAAGATCATAAAAGCCACCATGAAGGCCTTAAGCGGAAGAAATGCGGCTTTGCTGGCCAATCACGGCGCAATATGCGTCGGAAGGGATATGGAGGAAGCCTTTGTTACCTGCGAAATCATGGAGAAGTCCTGCAGGGCATTTATCGAGGCGCAGTTCCTTGGAGGCAGCGTGCCGATAAATGGTGTAGAAGCCTGGGTCATGCACGAATTCTATTTGAAGAAGTATTCCAGGCAAAAAAATAAGTGAGCAGTTTTGTATTGTATAACAATACGCGTATGTTTCATTATAAGGAGAATGTGACATAGAAAAGCGGAACGGTTACGAACCGTTCCCTACAGCCTATACATAATCTTGTTATTCCGTAGGGAACGGTTCGTAACCGTTCCGTTTGATGCACATCATCCTACTTGTGCAACAGCAGTTATATATCTATCTCTTCAGGGTCGTTATCAGACAATGCCACCTTCCATTCTTCATCCTGCTCATCAAAGTCTGCAATTTTGTCTATCGGCATTTTTATGTATTTTCCATATGCGGTTACCGCAATATCTCCATTAGCCAGCAGTATCTCCCCTGTGCCCTCAAAAAGCCTTTTGGAATCCCTTGTTATCCGCCCTACCACCCGCAGCTCTTCATCCAGGGGCACCGGCTTTTTATATTTAAGCTCCAGCTCCACCGTAACCCCCCAGGCAGCCTTATCCTTTATGAGGATAGCTCTCCCTATAGTCTCGTCCAGTATTGCAGCAGCAACGCCGCCGTGCAGCCTGCCGGGATAGCTCTGGTGTTCTTCAAGGGGTTTGAACACGGCCACCAGCTCGTCATTATCCAGTTCATACAAGGAGGCTTTCAGCCCCAAATCGTTCTTCAGGCCGCATACCAGGCATTTCCTGCTGTTATGCTGTCTTCCCGTTACTTTATGCTTCATTGCCAACCTCCAAATATTGCATGCTGTTTTGCATTTTCAACAGTAATGTTGACGGTTTGTCCCATAAAAAGGCACTTTCAACGCTCAAGCATTGATATCTTCCAGAAGAGGCACAATTTCATTCAAGTGGTTGATAAAATAATCTGCCTGACTCTGGTCTATAC
>JAEXXN010000581.1 GCA_023405875.1 Bacillota bacterium
GTATATGCGATCCTTCTCAAGCTTGCCTGCCAGATGAGCCAATACAGGTATCCTGGTCCTGTTAGGCGCCGGTATCTGCACTATTTTTCCGGCATCATCAAGGAATGCCGAAAGGTTTATTTTTTTCTTTACTGCTTCCATTTTTCTAATAGCCCATCTCTTTCAACAGCCTTGATAAGGTAGAAAGCCGTTCTCCTATAAGCTCCCCGTCATTGCTCAGCACCTGGCTGAACAGCTTTATATCCTCATCTATCTTTTCATTGTCTGTGCATACAGCCACAGTCATTGCATCACCCTGCAGGCCCACCCTGTCTATAACGGGATTTTCTGTGTCATACAGCTTCTCAAACCGGTAAGCTTCACGGAAATGAAGCTGTGCCCTGCAGACGAGTATTGCCAGGTCAAGCACGCGATGCAGAGGCAGCTCCTCCGATTGCCGCGACCATTTTTCCCCGGTATATCTCCATACCTTGGCCGATACATCCACCTTGCCCCGGTCATTCCACTGTGCCAATCCCAAAGAGAGGCCTTTTGCGTCTGTATTATAAGCATATCTGCCGTCAACATTCTCGTAGTTTTCAGAAACAATAACCGGTTTGTGCTTTAATGCCGTCGGTATTTTCATTTTTTTGCCTCCTCTATATTTACTAGTTTAGTAATTTAGTAAATCACTAAACTAATTATAGCTTTCCATTCCCTCTATGTCAATACTATTGTCTGAATGCCTTATTTTATCCTGAGCAAAACTGAATAAAGTATCAGGCATTTGAAAATTATAGTATTGAGTCAAATTTCTACATAAGGGAAGTGATGCTATGATGTTTCGCAAAAAAATGATGAAGTCGAAAGCCATGGGTATAACGGCAGGTATTATCGGCCTGGGAGCTGCAGCTGCCATGCTCATGAAAAGATCCCGCCGTATGTAGATGCAAAAAAGCCAACCCGGGTTATGATACCAGGTTGGCTTTTTTTGATGTTATTCGGCAATACTGCTTTGCTGTATCTCTGCGTCAGCATTTCCCTCAGTTTTCAGCTTCAGCAGGTACATGCCTGCGGCACCGGAGGCTGACAGAAAAAAGACCAGAGGCCAGACAGCCTTGACGCCGAAATAGTCCATATATCTTCCCATCAGCGACGTACCCAGGGCGGCGCCGATCCCCCAGCTCAGGGAGGTTACTGCATTGAACCTTGCCCTGTAGTTCTGGGGGGTATTATTTGCAATATACACTCCAAAATTTGTAACCAGCATTATCTCCCCCAGGGTCCAGATAAAGGTTGACAGGATGTATAAGGGCATTGAGCGAATAAAGGTTATTATTCCGAAACCCACGGCATACATGATTCCTGCCAGGGCTATAGAGCTCAGGGACTTCCATTTTCTTGTGGCATGGGTTATTACCATTGTCATCACAAGTACCGTTACAGCATTGAAGCTCATGATTATTCCGAATTTACTTGCTCCGCTGCTGCCGAAAACATTGTCCAGCATCATCGGCAGTGAAAAGGTATGCTGTATGTATACAACATTCAATACTATATTGATTATCAGAAAAACCAATATCTTAGGCCTTCTCAGCAAAACAGAAAAAACATTTCCCTCTTCACTCCTTTCCTCTTTGCTTATGCTCACATCATTTGAGTAATCGGGAAGACTCTCTGTAATGTTGGTCATAACCATAAACACTGCAAGGAAGGAGGTCACTGCGTCTCCTATAAATATCAGGGGAATGTAATGGTTGAACAGAAATCCTGCAACCAAAAGGCCTGTCGATACCCCAAGATTGATTCCCAGATATGAAAGGGAAAAACCGGCCTGCCTCTTCTCAGCAGGAAGAACATCCGTGATGATGGCGGATATTATCGGCCTCACTCCGCCATTGAAAAAGGATGACAGGCATATCAGAATTATTATTACCTGCGGATTTTTGGTAAAGGCACAAAAAAACAGGCATACAGCCGCGCTTAATTGGAAAATTGCATACGCCCTTTTACGGCCGAAATGATCCGCAAGCTTTCCGCCGGCAAAGGAGCCGGGAATTGTCGCCAGTGAATTCAGCATGACTGCAATGCCTGCGCTTTGATAGCTCAAGCCAAGATTTTTAACCAGGAACAGGCTCAGGAACGGCAGTACAAAATCCCCAAAACGGTTTATCATCTGGGCGAAAAATATTATATATATGCTCTTGGGAAGTCCTTTATAGACATTAAAATACCCCATTTGCTTCAACCCCCTGTTGTTTAATTATTTTATACACTATGGACCTGCTTACACACTCACTCAATAAAATCAAGGAAATATTTGCGCGAAATATCTAAATCATTCAACAACCACTTTTCTCACACCGTCACTGGCGCACAAAAACAGCGTGGCTTCATAAAAAGTATCGAACTCCAGTATGTCTCCCACTTTTATAGCTCCCCTGTAGTCTTCTATGTCAATGATAAGATGGTCGCTGCTGCTTCCTATCAGCTCTATACCCTCCTGCCTTGGCTTCAGCTTTGTAAAATCGCCGAAATCCTTATTTCCTACCGCAAGTAATGCTCTTTTCCTCATTCCCCTGTCTGTATATACAGGCCTGTTGCCGAAGCCGTCAATGAATATTTCCCCTACAGGAAAGCTTGGCTTCAGCTTGATCTCCACGATCTGAGCCTTCAGCACCATGGGATCGGTACATATTCCCGGTATCCTTATACCCCAGAAATAGGGAAAATCCTTTGCATTGATGATTCCCTCGCCGATCCTTATATGGTTTATCCCTTCCGGCATCCCCCCGTTTACCAGAAGTGACAGGGACGAGCCATTTCCTCCCGATACTATATCCAGGCTTCTTCCTATCGCCTCCTCAATTACCGCTGCAATTTCACACAGTTCCCCGAGATTCTTCCCGGAGGGCTTGATAGCCCCATAGCAGCCCAGGTTGGCGCCTATGCCCAGCAGTATGACATTTTCCATAAGCTCAACTTCCTTCGCAGCCTCTACAGCTTCCCTCCTGTCAAAAAAACCCTCCCTCAGGTCCCCCAGGTCAACCATCAAAATTACTCCGTGAATCCTCCCTTGGGCCTTGGCTTCTTTGTCTATCAGCCTCACGGTATCAAGCTCCGAGTTCAGGCTTGAGTCTGCATATTTTACAAGCTCAGGAATTTCGCTTGCCATGGGTATCCTGATGAGCATCATTTCTGCTTGGACATTACCTGCGCGAAGCCTTATTATCTCCTTCATCCGGGAATCTCCCAAGGTTTTGAAGCCTGCTTCGACAAACAAATCCGCCACCTGCGGTATTGCGCTGAAGCCTTTTACCACCCCGAGAGGCTCAATCCCGTTGCTTTTACACAATTCATAAATCCTGCGGGCATTGCTCCTGACCTTGGAAGCAGAAATTTCATATACCGGATATTGTGCTTCATAATCAATCATTTTCATCACCCTCTTCATAAAATTATAGTGCTTTCGACTCTATTAAACAACTGATGTTATCCTTTTTATTACATTTTTAACCCTTCAGCATCAGCCTTATATACGCCGGAAGCACCTTCAGGGAGCCGGCGCCTACCCTGAGCAACGTAGCTATTCCAAAGCGCCTGACCATATAGGGCGCACTGTTCATCCGCAGATTTATATACAGTATAACCTTAAGGACTTCATAATAATAGCTTCGCAGCGACATTGACGAGGGCATGATCGATACCTTGCCGAAGCTCCAGGACTCGTATTCAGTCACCTCAAACAGCAGCCTGTCCTTGTATTTGTCATATAAGGGCAGGTTGGGAAATGGAGTCAGAGGGCTGAAGGTGGATATTTCAGGCTTCAGCTCCTTGATGTATTTCCTGAAGCTCTTGAAATCCTGCCGAGTCCAGTCGGGATGGAGAATAAAGGAGGCCCAGCAGTCGATACCTATACTTCTCAGTATGGCCGCAGCCTTTATATTATCTTCATTTGAAGACTTTTTCCTGTATTCCTGCATTTCCCTGTCATTAAAGGTTTCATAGCCTACCAATACAGCCTTCAGACCGTTCCGCGCCATCCTTTTTACGGTGTCCGGATGGGCCAATATACTCTTGACACTTGCATAGCAAATGAAATTCTTTTTTATGCCTGCCGCTTCCAGCATATCGCAAAGCTTTTCCAGCCGTTCCCTGTTGTTGAGAAAATCATTGTCATAAATCATTATGCTCGGTTCTGCAATATCCCGGATTTGTTTTACTATACACTCCAGATCTATATCCTGTTCCTTTTCTCCTTCCAGCCTCCACCTCAGACAAAAGTCGCAATGCTTGCTGCAGCCCTGGGAGGTCTGCATTATTGCACAAGGCTTGAAGCCAAGGTAGCTGTAATGCTTCCGGTATCTCCCGGTGGATGACCTGTCGGGTATTATATATTCATTCCTTCCCGGTACGTTTGTTCCCCTGTACCCGTTAAGCCTGCTCAGCACTCCGTCAATCAAAGGTATTGCTTCATTCCGGGATATACGGCCGAACAGCTCGGTAAGATTGCTTCTGTTTGTATGCTTGAACACATGGTCGATGTTTTCATCAAAGTACGCTCCCGGATTCAGATAAGCCTGGGTGCCTCCAACGACGGTAATAATCCTGCTGTTTATTTTCTTGACCCTATCTGCAATAGCTTTTACCTTTTTCACATCGATACAAAGAGAGGTTATCCCTACTACATCAGGCTTAAATTCTTCACAGGCGCCTTCAAGGCTTTCACCCGGAACCATCAGGTCCAATATCCGGACTTCATGCCTGTCCTTCAGTACGGCATATACTATTTCAAGGCCTATGGGTTCGGCAAACATAAACTCCCCGAGAGTCACAGCCTGCTTGACCCTTGAAGGCCTTACCAGCAGTACCCTTAACTTTTTATTATCCATGCGGCTACCTACTTTCAGTAATTATATACATGTACATTATACCTGAATTTTGTATTATGTTCTCCGGTAATTACATAAATAAAAGACGGCCGCCGGCTCCATGTATTTATAGCACAGCTTGCTGCGCGTCAAAACAAAAGGCCCTTGGACCGTCACATGCTATTGTCGTTGTATTCTTCTCAGATACTTCTGCTCCTGATCTTCTTTATTGCCTGCTCCACTCCTTTAGGAGTGAGCTCGTACATAGGAAAAATCTCTTTGACCTGCTTGACGGTAATAAAATCCGGTTCCCTTCCCCACCATTCCGAGGGAACGGGATTGAGCCAGGCGGAGTGAGGGAAGTGCCGGGCCAGGCGCTTCAGCCAGGTTTCTCCCGTTTCACTGTTAAACTCATCCCAGGAGATAGCTCCTCCCACCATGTTCAGCTCACTGGGCGACATGGCGGCATCACTGACTATGATACGCAAGCATGAACATTGCACCGGGAAAAGCTGCAGCTCCATACTTTTCAATACTTGCACCCGAGAGCTGAATCGCTTTGGGAGTAACATCATCCGGGTCGACAGACATACCGCCGGTTACTATTACCATGCCGGCTCCCTTATGGAACTTATTAACCATGCCTTGCGTCTATATAGTATAATATAAATAACCATTATATGTTAGGAGGCTTTTAAGATGAGTAAAAAGATAATGTTGATATTTGCCCTGACACTGGTATTTACTGTCAGTGCGATAGCAGGAGGTTTTACAATGATCGGCAATGCAGAGCCGGCTCCGGCCCCGCAGAAGACCATCGCAGTCAGCTCGGAGGGCACCGTAAAGGTCAAACCCGATATGGTCTATATCAATGTAGGTGTTCAGACCGAAAACGCAAGCTCCAAGGTTGCTCAGCAGGAAAATGCGACAAAAATGAGCAATGTCATGCAGATACTGAAGGACATGAAAATTGCAGAAGCAGATATCAAAACATCACAGTACACCATTTATCCCATTGAGACATATTCAGAAAAGGATCGCCGCTCATATAT
>JAEXXN010000563.1 GCA_023405875.1 Bacillota bacterium
GAGCGATTATGTATACTGGCCGGCTGCGGAAGTATCCAAAGAGGGCAAGTCTGTTTCTACACTGATGGGATACCATTTCTATTTCCATGATTTTAAAATATACCCTGATAAAATGGGGAAATAGGTACAGACTATAAAAATTGTACCTGATCCCGGAAAAGAATATGCTTAAGGGTGGGGCAACCTCTATACTATGTTGTTCGGCATACCGGAACCGAAAATAACAGTAAGAGGGTGCTTCCCGCCTGTTTCTTTTTCAGCTGTACATAATGCAATTATAAGCAAACAGGGAGGTGTCTCAAAATGTCCAAAATATTATGGATTAATCCGATTGGAACAGATACCTTTGATAAACCTATAATGGACGGCTTGCAGAAAATTAAAAATGAAAGCACACAGCGGGAGGGCGTTTCGTTTAAAGAGGGTCCCAGGCATTTGGAATACAGATACTATGAGGCTTTGGCCATTCCTGGGATTTTGCGGACTATAAGGCAGGCTGAGGCCAAGGGATATGATGCCGCGGTGATCGGATGCTTTTATGATCCGGGGCTTTATGATGCAAGGCAGATCGCGGACAACATTATAATAACCGCGCCCGCCGAGGCCTGTGCGCATCTTGCAGCTACTATGGGCCACAAGTTTTCGGTAATTGTAACGGAAGATTTATGCATCCCGCAGATGATGGACAATTTTATATCCTATGGTTTGAAAGATAAGGTAGCATCCTTTAAGTCCCTGGGTATGGGGGTCCATGAGCTCCATAAGGATGAAGAGCTGACAGTCCGCCGGATAAAGGAAAAAGCAGAGGAGGCGGTAGAGAAGGATCATGCCGAAGTGGTTATATTGGGCTGTACGATACAATTTGGATTTTGCAGGCAGATACAGGATTATTTAAAAGTACCTGTTATAGATGCCGCTATAGCATCGTTTAAATATGCCGAATTTTTGGTTGAACTGAAAAACAGGTTCGGATGGATGCATAGTAAGAAATATGGCTTTAAATCACCACCGGCGTCTGAAATGGAAGAGTGGGGCTTGTAAAGTCAATAATATTCTCGGGAGGTATGCACTATATGTTATCCTTTATTGTCAAAAGATTGTTTCAAGGTGTTTTTGTCATTGTCGGCATTTCAATACTTATTTTTGTTCTCTCACGTATAGTTCCCGGAGATCCGGCGCGCATGGCATTGGGACCGCGTGCTCCTCAATTTGCCGTAGACGAATTGAGAAGGGAAATGCATCTGGATAAATCAATTCCGGTTCAATATTGCTATTGGGTGGCCGGAGTCGTTAAGGGAGATTTCGGAAAGTCGATCAATACAAAGAGACCTGTTGCCGACGATATCAGGCAGTTTTTGCCTGCTACATTGGAATTGGTTTTATTCTCAGGCCTATTGCTTGTAATTTTTTCTATTTCTCTGGGGCTTCTGGCTGCCAGATACCGTGACACATGGGTGGATGGTACGATACGCATCCTTTCATATACGGGTATTGCTGTTCCGGCTTTTGTACTGGCGGTATTGTTGCTGCTGCTGTTCGGATATATATGGCCTATAGTTCCTGTACTGGGAAGATTGAGCTCGGGTATAGCCTCTCCCAACGAAGTCACAGGAATGTTGATCATTGACAGCTTGATTTCCGGGAACTTTGCCGCCGCATCCGATGCCTTGAAACACATACTGCTGCCGGCTATTGCTTTAGCCATCGGGCCTATGTTCCAGGAAGCAAGGATTCTCAGGTCTTCCTTGACCGATAACATGGGTAAGGAATATATATCGGTATCCACCGGCTATGGACTGCCCAAAAGCAAGATAATGAGGAAGTACCTTCTGAAGCCTTCCTTTATTCCTGTGGTGTCTGTAATGGGGCTGGATTTTGCGGCACTGATGGGGAATGCATTCCTGGTGGAAAAAATATTCAACTGGCCCGGTCTTTCAAGATATGGAATTAATGCCATGCTCAACAAGGATTTGAATGCTATATCCGCAGTTATTATAATAATCGGGATAATATTCCTGCTGGTTAATATAATAGTGGACCTTATAATAGCATCTCTTGATCCCCGTATCAGGTTAGGAGGGAATTAAATGAGTGACAATTCAGCATCCAATATGGTCAATAACAACAGAGGCTATTTTTCCTTATCAGATTCCACAAGGGAAAACCTGCGTATATACTGGTACAAGTTCTCACGGAACAAGCTTTCCATTATAGGGCTCCTTATAGTTGTGATATCGATTTTTCTGGCAATATTTGCTCCGCTGCTTGTACCATATCCCCAGCATGTCAAGGAGTTTGCCGACTATAACAATGCGAGCATGGCTCCGAATTCTTCATATATTTTCGGAACCGATATATTTGGCCGTGATATTTTTACCCGGGTTCTTTTCTCTTTTCGCGGCGCGCTTCTCATGGGCATCATTGTACTTGCGATATCAGTACCTGTGGGGGTATTCCTGGGGCTCATCGCAGGCTATTATAACGGTAGCAGGAGTGAAGTTGTCATAATGAGAATAACCGACATTTTTTTGGCTCTTCCTCCGCTGATACTGGCTTTATCGATCGCGGCGGTTTTAAAACCCAACCTGACAAGCTCCATGATTGCTGTTACCGTAATGTGGTGGCCATGGTATACCAGGCTTGTATACGGTATGGCCACGGCATTGCGCAAAGAGTATTTTATCAAAAATGCAGAACTCATAGGTGCATCTAAAATGCATATACTGTTTAAGGAAATTTTGCCAAACTGTCTTTCTCCGATATTTACAAAGATGGCTCTGGATGTCGGTTGGGTTATATTGATCGGAGCCTCTTTAAGCTTTGTAGGGCTTGGAGAGCAGCCTCCCAATCCTGCATTCGGCCAGATGATTTCAGACGGCGCAAAATATATGCCGGATCTTTGGTGGATGACTATATTCCCGGCCCTCGGCATAGCTTTTATAATATTGGGCTTCAATTTCTTCGGAGACGGCATCAGGGACATGTTCGACAGGGGGAGGCAGTAGGTATGGATAATGTTATATTGGATATCAAAGACCTTAAGGTATGGTATCACACATATCGTGGGTACGCAAAAGTCGTAGACGGAATAAATTTCCATGTGGATAAAGGAGAAAAGGTGGGGCTTGTAGGAGAATCAGGATGCGGCAAGACCACTACCATGAAGGCCCTTCTAAGAGTACTTGACGCCGCAAAGGTGCGGATACCTGACGGAGAGATCCTCTTTAAGGGCAGCAATGTCCTTAAGATGAAATATAATGAACTGCAGCAAATCAGGAGAAAGAGTATTTCAATGATATCCCAGGAGCCGACGGCCGCATTGAATCCGGTTTTTACGGTAGGAGAGCAAATTATGGACGTCATACGGCACTCGGAATATCTTAAGGGGAGACCTGACAAAAAAGATATGATGGATCTGATGATAAGGGCTATAAAGGACGTCATGATTTCCGACCCTGAAAGGATCCTGAATTCATATCCCCACCAACTGAGCGGAGGCATGAAGCAGCGCATCTGTATAGCCATGTCCCTGGTAACGCCCAGGGAGCTTCTGATCGCGGATGAGCCGGGGACCGCACTGGATGTTACGATCCAGGACCAGATACACAGGCTTCTGAGAGCGCTGGTGGTAGAGAAGGGAATGTCGCTGATAATGATAACCCATTCCCTGGGTGTGGCCCGTGAACTGGTCGACCGGATTTATGTAATGTATGCGGGAAATATTGTTGAGGTTGCGAAGACAAAGGACCTGTTTAAGAGCCCCCTTCATCCTTAT
>JAEXXN010000311.1 GCA_023405875.1 Bacillota bacterium
CTATGGCACAATAGAAACCTCTGGGCCGCCCCATTTTGTGGCTGTGTCCCAAAACTCTTATGCCTGCAGCGTGTAATGCAGCTGCGATAGGTTCGTCCTCGTAGCCTTCATACTCTTTTCCGTCGAAAGAAAACTTTACTTTTTTTCCTTTATTGAATTTAATAACAGGATGTTGTTCAATCCTCACAGGAGTTCCCCCTTTCATTATTCACAATAAAATAATTATATAGCAATATGTGTGCCAAAGTATGATAATCCCCTAAACCATTCTAAAGGTTGAATTGTAGGTATTTTAACAATGGCCGGTGTCGATAAACTGACACATAAGCTGATTATGGATACAAAAAACGTCAATATATTGACATTGATGTCAAAATGCTGACGTTTTGTCTTTTGTATATTAATTTATAGCGGAGAGGCCGTATATTTCACTTTATAGACAGAAGCTTTTTTTATTCCAGATTATATTTTTTCAGCTTGAAATATAAAGTGCTCCTTGGTATATTCAGTAATTTTGCCGCATTGGATTTATTGTTCCTTGTGGCTCTCATGACATTTATCAGTGCTTCCTTTTCAGCGTTCTCCAGTGTATTGTTCAGGTCATATATACTATCGTGTTTTGAGGCAGGGCGTATAGTCCTGTTTTTAACAAGCTCCTGGGGCAGGAAAGAGAGGTCTATTACATCTGTATGGTTGTTCCTCGCCAGTACGACGATACGCTCTATGACATTTTTCAGCTCCCGGATATTTCCCTCCCAGCTATGGCTTATAAAAATATCCATGACATCAGGGGTTACCCCAAGTATGTTGATACCGTATTCCATACAATAATCCTCGACAAATCTGTTTACCAGCAAGGGGATATCGTCCCGTCTTTCCCGTAAAGGAGGCAGATTTATGACAACCGAGTTGAGCCTGTAATAAAGATCCTTTCTGAACATGCCGGCCTCTACCATTTGTGATAAATTCCTGTTGGTGGCAGCAATTACTCTGATATTGGCCTTTATGGTCTTTTGGCTGCCTACCCTTGTCATTTCTCCATTTTCCAGGACACGCAGTATTTTGGGTTGCATGCTGAGCGGCATATCTCCGATTTCATCAAGGAAGAGCGTGCCGTTGTTGGCCAGCTCGATCTTACCTATCTTCCCGCTTTTCAGGGCTCCGGTAAATGCCCCCGCAGAATAGCCGAACAGCTCGCTCTCAATCAGTTCATTGGGGATGGCGCTGCAATTGATCGGTACGAAATAGCCGCTGCGTTCGCTTTCCATGTGTATTGCACGGGCAAAAAGCTCCTTGCCTGTGCCGCTTTCGCTGTTTATAAGCACATTTATATTGGATTTTGAAATGTCCCTGGCCAGCCTGATGCTGTCCCTGAAGGTCCTGTTGTTGCCCAATATCTGCGAAAAGGAGTAGCGGTCTTTATTTATCACTGATATCTCGTGCTCCAGTACATTAAGGTTTGACTGTGCTTTTACCAGCAGTTCAGTGGTTTTTATGAACTCTGTTGTATCGCGGTCCAGGCTGATGCCCCCCACAAGACGGCCGTCAATATAAAGCGGTGAAGCGCTTATGACATTGTAGCAGCCTTCCCTTGGGCTATTGTATATGTTGTCATAAGCCTTTCTTTCTTTTATTATCCTGGGGAGCAGGGAGTTGGGGAAAAAATCCTTTATATGCCTGCCTATTATCTTGCTGCTGCTTATATTGTAAAGCTTTTCAGCAGCTTTGTTCCAGTACCGGGTAATACAATTTTCGTCCACAACGCAGATGGCATCATTTATACTGTCAAGGATCACTTTTAAAAGCTCCCCGTTTTTTTCACCAAATATATCAATGCCTTTTATTTCGATTTCTGACATGTGAGCACTCCCTTGTGAATAGTTTTGAACCCCGGAAAACCATATGCATTATATTACTTATAATTTTGATATTATTTGAGAGAATCTCTTTAATTAATATCTATTCGTAACATTTTCAATATTTCCTGCAAGATCACCGAATTAATAAATTAACGATGTGTTCAGGGACCTGTATATTTCGGGACAGGCCCTTGGCCATGTATTACGGATATCATGAAATATTCCTTAGCTCATAGAAGCCGCAAGGTGCTATCAGGTATAATAAACCGGCTGCTCTATTGTGCATTATGTATGGGGCATATATGCATATTATTGAAAATTTAAATTATTTAGTCAAGAGCAAATTTTCTGATTGTAAGAAAAAGAGAGTAATGTTATACTATTACAAATTACATATTGTCATGTAATCATAATGCAGGCTGTGCCTTAAAATAGTTATATGGTTTTTAAAAATCATTTCATTCTGAACAGGTATTTAAGCGTCTGATATCAAGCTGTATTTCACAAATTGACTATTTATCCTTTTTATTTTCAGTTACGCCTAATTGTAATATAAAAGCACCATAATGTATAAAAATATACATATATGGCATAAAATTACTAACAATTGGTTAGTGCAGCTATAAGCAGTTATTTCGGTAAAAGACACATTGGAAAGGAGGGTGCAGGGAGATTTTTGTAATCATTAGTTTATTCGATACCAAATAAAAGGAGGTCAAAAAATGTCAGAAAAAAAAGTACAGTTTAGCAGCAGAATAGGATTTATACTGGCGTCACTCGGCATGGCATTCGGCGCAGGCAACATATGGCGTTTTCCTCGTGTTTGTGCGGCAAATGATGGCGGAGCGTTCTTAGTTGCATTTTTGGTTGCAACATTAATTTGGGCAGTACCTCTATTAATGATTGAAATGGTTATGGGTAAAAGAACAAAGCTGGGTTGTATAGGTGCCTTCCGTAATTTCTCCGGAAAGAAAAACACGTGGATGGGTATGTGGATTGCGTTTTGCGCAATGGCTATAATGTTTTATTATTCTGTTGTTACAGGCTGGGCCATGAAGTACTTCACAGTAGCGGCTAGCGGACAATTGAAGCCTGGGGTAGATACACAAGCGCTGTGGGACGCTTTTCTGGCAACTCCTTCGCAGACGATTCTGTTTCATTTTATTGCAGCCATATTAGCAGGCTGGATTATTTATGGC
>JAEXXN010000592.1 GCA_023405875.1 Bacillota bacterium
ATCACATTGAACACAACCCGTAACATGCTGCGAAAACAAAGCTGGCTTCATTATGTTGAAGAGATCCCCGAAGAAACCGACCTGGCACCTGTGGATACTGAACTACTTGAGAGTGAAGAGAAAGCAAAGCTTTGGAAGGAGATAAACAAGCTGACCTTAAAGGACAGAGAGGTCGTAGTACTGCATTTTTACTGCGGTATGAAGCTCAAGGATACGGCGTATATACTTGGTATCCCTGTCGGTACCGGCAAGTCCAGGCTGAATCATGCCTTAAGGGTTTTAAGGTCAAATTTGTGCGAGGATGATTTTATGATTCTGAATCAGGGGGTATATATATGAAACAATGTGATGCAGATATAGGCGGCGTTCTTAATGACGAGCTGCAGCGATATTCAACAAGAGTTTCCTTCGACTCCATCTGGGAGAAACATGAAAGAAAAAACAGAAAGCACTTTGGTGCGAAGAAGGCTATGCTGATCCCGATAGTTGTGCTACTTTCAGTATTTACTGTGGGATTTGCCGGCTATGGGATAATGAGGATAGTTGATAATATCGACTACCCCTTTGTAGATGATCAGAGAGTGATAGGAAAATGGGAATCTGTGGATTTTGTGGATGAGATCGAGCAATTCAAACCGGATAAAAGAATGTATAATGACGAATTATACCTTACAGCATTGGCGTTTATTGACGGAGGGGATACACTTATCGGGTTTGAAGGAGGAAGCCTGTCAAATGGGGCCTTTACCTGGACCAAGGGTATGATTTTGGACGAAGTAGACAGGACTGCAAGTAATTATGAGATAAAAGAGCTTGATGGGAATACATATATGCTCTTTGAGTGGAAAAGCGGAGATTATATATTCAGGGGCATGAAACCCGGCTATTATGTCTTGAAGAAGGTTGATTCCCGGAAATATACTAAAGTTGCAGCTCCATACACTAAAATTGCAGCTCCGGTAATAGGAGAAAAGATAGATTATCCTTTTGTGGATGATCGGAGAGCAATAGGAAGCTGGAACAGCGTGGACTTCGTTGAAGCTGTGGATGACTTTGTACCTGGTACAAAGAGTTGGCCGGGGGATCTGTACCTGGCCAGGTTTGATATAATGGAAAATGGTAAGCTCGATGCTGCAACAACCTCTGAGAATGCACCGGAATACATATTGACATGGACAAACGGCCTAATCCTTGATATGCAGAATAAGCTTGCGAGAGGGTATCAAATCAAGGAGCTCGATGGAGAGGAATATATGTTCTACGAATGGAAAAGCGTCGGCATAAGCAAGCCGTGGTACTTTGTATTTAAGAAAGCAGAATAGCGTTATTATTGGAGGAGCTCCGGTGAAGACCGGAGCTCCTCCATTGTGAAAAGGACCTTTGTATGGTAAAATGAGGGAAATGATGGGAGGCAAAGCCATGATCGACGCACATGTTCATATATTCCGCGGGAACAGCGAAGCATACACGGTTGAACATATAAACAGCTTTGTAGAGCAGGCGCAGAAAAATGGAATAACAGAGCTGTATATGCTTGAGCACACCCACCAGTTCCGGGAGTTTGAGCGGATGTACAGACCTGTTACCGATAGCAATGATTACCTTGCAAACTGGCTGTCAGGCAAGCTTAAAGCATCCCTTGAGTCCTATGCGGAATTCGTAGACAGCGTGAAAGGTCATTCTTTTCCTATAAAAGTGAAATTTGGCCTTGAGGCCTGTTATATTCCCGAAACGGAGCATATTTTGGCCAACCTGCTGGAGCAGTATGATTGGGATTTTGTCACCGGTTCGGTCCACTATGTGAATAATTGGGGCTTTGACCATAAAGCTGAGCTGTGGCAGGGGATCGATACCGATGAGGCATATAGGCAGTATTACGACATAATGCACCGGCTCATAGCCTCGGGGCTTTTTGGCGGGGTAGCCCACCCTGATTCTATCAAATGCTTCGGGCATTATCCGTCCGGAGATATGGGAAGCACCTATACTTCTCTGGCTGAAGCTCTGAACAGCGCAGGCATGTATGCGGAGCAGAGCGGGGGCCTGGTACTGAATTATGCTTTTGCGGAGCTTGGAATGAACAAGACTATGCTGAAAATATTCAAGGATAAAAATGTACGTATCCTGACGGCTTCCGATGCCCATATACCTGGGCATGCAGGAGCCAATATCAGGGAGCTGCAGGATATATTGGATGCCTGAGTATATTGCACTTATCTCTGTATATGAAAGGAAGCTTTAAAATGAAATTATTGATACATGACATGGAAATAGAGAAGCTCAAGGAGCTATTGCCGGATTCGGCAGACAACCTGACAATAGTATCCGAGCACGATGTTATCCATAATTGCATAGGCTGCTTCGGCTGTTGGATAAAAACTCCCGGCACTTGTGTAATACATGATAAGTATGAGAATATGGGAAAAAAGCTGTCAAAATGCGAGGAACTCATCATAATCAGCAAATGCTTTTATGGAGGCTTCAGCCCCTTTGTAAAGAATTTACTGGACAGAAGCATTTCATATATACATCCATATTTTACGTTCAGAAATGGAGAAATGCATCACAGAAGAAGATATGACAATCACATTGATCTTAAGGTATATTTTTATGGAGAAGACATTACAGAGCAGGAAAAACAGACAGCAGATAGGCTGGTTCGGGCAAATTCGGTCAATCTGGATTGCAGTACAGAAAATGTCACTTTTATTGGAGACATTTCAGAAATAAAAGATTTTTTTATTTAATTTGCATGTTCATTGAAATGGACAGAGGAGTATTGATATGAGAATTGCATTAATAAATGGAAGCCCCAAAACGAAAAACAGTGCATCAGGATGCATATTGCAGGCATTAAAGGGTTTGCTGCCCGATGAACATGAGATTATGGAATATAGCTTCAGGACACCCCAAATAAGTGATTCTGATCTGGAGCAGATATCAGAAAGCAGCGTATTGGTATTCTCGTTTCCGTTGTATGTTGATGGAATACCTTCGCAGCTGTTGAATTGTCTCTGTCAAATGGAGATATTTTTAAAAGAAAAGCCGGTAAAGACAATGACTGTCTATTCCCTTGTGAATTCAGGATTTTATGAAGGGAAGCAGAACGCCATAGCTCTGGAAATGATGAAAAATTGGTGTGTTAAGGCTGGAGTTGACTGGGGACAGGGACTTGGCATCGGTGGAGGAGGAATGTTTCCTGGGATGGCAGCAGTTCCGGATGGGCAAGGTCCGAAAAAGAATCTGCAGAATGCGCTAAGAGTCATTGCAGATAATCTGTCGGCAAGTGCCGCAGCAGAAAATATCTATATAACTCCAGGCTTTCCGAGAATCTTATATAAGCTGGCGGCAGAAATGGGCTGGCGTCAGCAGATTAAAACCAATGGATTAAATCGGAAGGATCTATTTACAAAAAAATAAGCTGTATTGTAGGGAACGGTTCTAAACCGTTCCGGAACCGGGAGATGTCAATTATGATAAACTTCAGAACCTATGGCACAAATCCGTATAAAACAGCAGTGGTGCATGGAGGGCCCGGAGCACCGGGCAGTGTAGCCGCCATAGCCAGAGAGCTGTCAAAGGAATGGGGAGTGCTGGAACCGCTGCAGACAGAGACCACCTTGGAAGGTCAGGTACAGGAGTTGTATGAGAACCTCTGTAGCCATGGAGACGTGCCTGTGACTCTAATAGGCCATTCCTGGGGAGCATGGCTGTCTTTTATTTTGGCAGCAAAGCACCCACCCTGTGTAAAGAAGCTTATTCTGATATGCAGTGGACCCTTTGAGTCTTATTATGTGAGCTTATTGGAAGAAAACAGGTTTGGCCGTATGAGCCCCGAGGAAAAAGCCGAAGCCGAGTCCATAATAGAGTATCTAAGCTCAGATTATGGCGACAAGAAGGATGGAATGCTTGTGAGATTAGGCGAGCTCGTTGAAAAAGCTGATAATTATGAGATAGAAGAAATAGAGACTGACAGATTCGACAGGATTCAAGTTGAGGGCGGCACCTATCAGCAGGTATGGGGTGAAGCAGAAAGACTCAGGGAAAGCGGACAGCTTCTGGAATACGGCAGAACGATCAAGTGTCCTGTTATTGCGATCCACGGCGACTATGACCCTCATCCGGCAGAAGGGGTAAGAGAGCCTCTGAGCAGGATACTGGGGGATTTCAGGTTTTACCTGCTGGAGAAATGCGGCCACACGCCCTGGAAGGAGCGTAATGCCAGGGAGGAATTTTACCGGATATTAAAAAAGGAAATATAGTATTCGCACCAGAAGCCTTGGAAGCAGCATGAACTTCCGGGGCTTTATTTAATATAACGAGGCAAAAGATATCCTCCACCGCTATAGGTGGTATGTACTGCTTTCGTTGTCCAATAGGGGGTGAGTATATCCCCGCCTCGTTGAAACGCTCGGGTAGGTTTTTGCAAGTATGCAAAAAACCTCATTGAAATCTTGTTATAAACGGTAGATATTTTTATATATTGAAATATATAAATGGTAGGGTTATTGTCGTATAATGGAAAATAGGACGGGAAAATATGGAATAGAATTGTGTCAAAGGAAGGAATGCCTTTGTCAATCAGGGTGGGTACAAGCTAAACAAATGGCTTTTTCAAGGATAATAGCCTGGGGCAGGTATATTACAGACTTACAGCCTGATACATACCTTTATGACTCACCTGCTGCAGGACGGAGCTAGCTCGGGGTATATCCAGAAGTTGTTGTGACATTAAAGCAGTAAGACCGCAAAGATATACATCCAGTGACAGAGAAGAGTATAAAGAGCATCACAAGTCTGATTGATAAATTAGTGGGTAGGAACGATCAACTCGACTACCGGCATATAGGTTCACGACACCTGTTGTCTATCGCACCATATTAGTCGCATTCACGGCATAGTCGTGGATGAAGTAGTTATACGACATATCAATAGAAGGAGGCATAAATATGGGAATCATAAAAATAATGGAAGTTTTACGAAGTGGTTTAGAATTATACAAGAAGAATTTTAGCATTCTATTTAAGATCTCAGTATTATATACAATAGTTAACTTATTTAATTCTATCTCTACTTTACTTTACAGTTTATACAACAATGAAATTATATTTTTTGTTAATGGTATAGTTAGTATCTTATCTATTTACTTAATGAACAGACTCTTAATTACTGCCACAATAATAGTAAGGGATATTGTCAAATTAAAGGATACGCAAATAAATAGTGCTTTTGCTGAATCTAGTCAATACTTTTGGAGATATATAGGGAATACATTCTTAGTCTCAATACCTGTTATTATTCCAACTTTCTTAGCTATTACAGTTCAAAGAACTCAGGTGCCACTTATTATTAAACTTCCACAATTTATAGTTTTAGCAATAGTGGCTGGAGTAATAGCTTCCTACTTATACTTCGCTCCTGCTTCAGTTGCTTTGGAACCTAATTTAACCAAAAGATTAAGATATAGCTTTAGGATAGTTAAAGGTAAGATGATCAAGGTTTTCACAATCTTACTTTTTAGCAATTATGTATTCCTTGCACCAGTATTTTTAATCAGTTACATTAATCCAGTACAGACACAATCAGCATATTTCATATTTACAAGGAATATAATTTCTAGTTTCATCTATTTAATTACAATGCCATTTTCAGAATGTGTTGGAGTAATTTTGTTTTATAAACTCAGAGAGTTGAAAAATAGTTGAATATTTTGCTACGCTGTCTGACAAAGCCCTCAAGCGGTAGCCCGGGAGGGCAAGAGCAAGGGGTAGGCCATGTCTTAGGTTGTCGGATGCATTTGCTCTGGAGCAGAGGTAGGGTAACTACACCCCTTCATCGGGAGGATCGCTTCGCTAGGTGACAGGCTTTGGGGGTTCGGTTCAAGGTTTTCATGAGTGCTGGATGTTATAGGTAGATGGTGCGGATTAGCATATATAGAAGTCTGCATCTATATTGTGTATCAGTATAAAAATATTATATGAATTATTTACGGTAAATCGAAACTTTACGAAAGGAAATACATATATGAGCAATACACTGGTTGTTTATTATTCGCTTTTCCAGAACACAAAGAATTTAGCATTAGAAATAGCAAAACAAACTGGTGGTACTATAAAAGAATTAATTCCTGATAAGAATTATTCCTTTGATTATAATACTGCCGTTAAAGAAGTGAGAAATGAAATTTCTCGGGGATTCCGCCCTAAGCTGATATCCGGAAATGAGTCTATAGATGATTATCAAACAATATTTATAGGTACACCGAATTGGTTTAAAACAGTAGCCCCGCCGGTTATGAGTTTTCTTAAACAGCATGATTTTACAGGCAAAACGGTAATTCCCTTTTGTACCCATGGAGGCGGTGGATTTTGCCAGATTGAAAATGATATAGCCAAAGAGTGCCCAAAAGCCATAATCCTACCCGGTATTGCCGTAAACGGCGCTGTTGCACCGGAAGAGGTAGCAAATTGGCTTGAGGCAATTGGATACAATTAAAAAGCGTCGATTGGAGTGATGCTGCTATGTCCAGAAAATCAAAAATTGTAGTTTCAGTAATAATAGTTACTCTATTAAGTGCTATTTTTCTTTATAAATATAATCAATATATTCTGTCATGGATAGCTAATTCCAACATTAATGTTCGCGGTATTAAATTGATGATGACGGAAAACGAGGTAAGAGAGTTTCTTGGAGAAGAGGAACAGTATATACAGGGATTCGGTGGTTATAGATTAGAATATCAAAGCAAGGGTATCTTCCTAAATTTCTTAAATGATAGGGATACAGATTTTTATTATAAAGTGAATAGCATCGAAGTTACAGATCCACAATATGAAATTTTCGGTGTAAGCGTTGGTGACGAATTTGAAAAATCTCTAAATTCTATACATAAGCAAGGATTTACCCGGCAGGAAACAGGTTTTTCCGGTTATTGGAAAATGAACATGTACATAGTATTAGATAAAAATGGAGATAAAGTCCAGAAAATAACTATAGGTATTAGAGACAGGGTTTCGAGCAGCCGGGTTTATTAAATGAACCGGAGGCTGGAAATGATAAAAGAACAGTTACTCCTATAAAAACAATTAATATTGCTGAGGCACGGAGGGAACAGGCGAGAATCCGGTATGCCTTGGGCACTGCCTCCTTCGCCGGGAGGGTTGCTCCGCCAAGGGGAATGTATATTTGGTACGGTGCAGGGGCGTCGTGAGTAAGGAATCGTCATGGGACAGGTTATGAAGGAAAGAGGAGATAAAATATGTTGAACCATAATGGGACGATAAAAATTGAAACGGAAAGATTGATACTGAGACGTTTTACTATTGATGACGCAGATAGCATGTTCACTAATTGGGCAAGTGACAATGAAATATGCAAATATATGAGATGGACACGACATGTGAATAAAGAAGAGACGAAGGAAAAAATAAGCAGTTGGGTTGCTTTCTATAGTAAGAAATCCTTTTACCAATGGGCAATAACATTGAAAGGAAACGATGAGCCTATAGGTGCAATTGGTCTTTTTGTGGTCAATGAATTTGACTTATGTGGTGACGTTGGATACTGTATCAGCAAAAAAAGTTGGGGACAAGGTATTGCAACAGAAGCACTAAGAGCTGTGTTAAATTTTGCATTTGAGATTGTTCGATTTAATAGAATTGAAACATACCATTCAATAAATAATCCTGCATCAGGCAGAGTAATGGAGAAATCCGGAATGATATTCGAAGGGCTGGCAAGACAGAAGTATAAAAGTATATGCGGTTTTGAAAACAGCAACATGTATTCGATATTGAAAGAAGATTTTAAGTGATACACTTCAGTTTATTTATATAAGCTCTTATATGGTTGAGAATTTATCCAACAAATCTTGGCATTTTTTATTTATTGCTTTCTATTTATACTTATTTTGTAAGCAGACGGCCGCTGCTTAACAACAGTATGAAAGGTGGCTGTTTATATGAACATAACGACTCAAAAACTTACTGAATGGGCTGTCAATAAAATCAAAAGGGAATACCCTGGTGATGTAGCGCTGCTTATAGCAGTTGAAGGTCATTCGGTAAACGGAGATGGACATGGAGAATGCTTTGATTACTTTATACCTGCCACAGACAAAGGAAATGAACTATCCCAGACCTTCATAATAGATGGAATCGGTTACGACCTGTATCCCCGTTCCTGGGAACGGACTGAAAGGACGGCAAATCTCGATGATCGTGCGACTTTCTGTCTGGGCAATGCAAAAATATTGTACAGCCGGACAAAAGAAGATGAAGACCGTTTTAATGCTATCCGTAAAAAACTGTATGACAATCTTAACAATAAAGAATTTACTTATAAGAAAGCCCTTGAAAATCTTAACATTGCGATGGATTTATACCGTACAGTGATGTTTGAAGATGAATTACACAAAGTCAGGATGGCAGCAGGATATATTAATTACTACCTATCTTTGGCAGTAGCATATCTTAACGGAACCTTCTTCAAGGACCGGAGATATGGTCAACTTCCTGAGCTTGTGACTATGAAAGCGGTTCCGGAAAACTTTATTGAATATTACAAGGCTGTTATAAATGCTAAAAATGCAAGTGAGCTGAAAAGCCTGGCACATTTGATAATAAGCACCACCCGCAAATTTATTGCAGCACAAAAAACAGGATCAACAGCAGTTCCGTGTAATTCAAATTTTAAGGACCTGGCAGACTGGTATCAGGAGCTTTCATTGATCTGGAGGCGCATCAGGTACTACTGCCAAATAAATAACAGTACTGCAGCGTTTGAAGATGCTTGCTTCCTTCAAAATGAGTTATCGATTGTCAGGGAAGAATTTAGGCTTCGCGAAATGGATTTACTTGGCTGCTTTGACGCTGCTAACCTTGATGAGCTGGTCAATCGGGCGGCAGAGCTTGAGAATTATATAGTTTCAGAAATAGAAATCCATGGGATCAAATTGAAAAAATACGATACTCTGGACGCTTTTCTTTCAAAAAACTAAGCGGGAGAGGTGCATCAATTGAAATATAGAAATGCATCGGATATCCTTCCTGATGAGCTGCTAAAGGAAATACAAAAATACACTTCAGGTGAGGCCTTGTATATACCCTCTGACGGTAGAAGAAAAAAATGGGGCTCCGGCTCCGGTGCAAAGGTATTCTATGAGCAGAGAAACGAAGAAATCAGGTACAAATATTTTCACCTGAAGGTGAGTATAGATGCTCTTTGCGAAGAATAGAGCCTTTCGGATGAAACGATAAGAAAAATTATATATAGATAGCTTCGCAC
>JAEXXN010000594.1 GCA_023405875.1 Bacillota bacterium
GGACAATATGACCGCAATTATTATGAAATCTACGATATTTAATTTTCCAAACAGCCTGCCCCTCTTATCCATCAATGCCATTATCTTCACCACATTCCCTTCTGTTTTTCTTTGCTACGGCTTCATACAGCTCTTCAATGCCTTTCGCCATTGCGGCGGCGGTAAAGTTACCGTCAGCCAGCTTTTTCCCCATATCACCCATGGTTTTTCTAAGCTCCGGCTCCGAAATCAGTTTGAGTATTGCACCGGCCAGCTTTTCTGAATCACCGGCAGGCACCAGGTATCCGTTGCAGCCGTCCTTCACTACCTCCGGCACGCCTCCGGTATCTGTACCCACCGAAGGCTTGCCTATGGACATTCCCTCAATGAGTGAAAGGCAGAGTGCCTCTGATAGAGAAGAGATCACATTTATATCCAGAATGTTCAGTATCTCATAAATATTCTCCATAAAGCCCGTGAAAATGACCTTTGACTCAAGCCCCTTCTGTTTTACAAGCCCCCTGAGCTCCTCCTCCTTGGGCCCGCCCCCGGCTATAACGAATTTCACACCGGCATTGTCCCGGGAAATAATTTCCGCCGCCTCCAGGAAATACTTGTGACCCTTGACCTCTGCCAGGCGTGCAACTATTCCCACCACTACATCGGCTTCAGCTATTCCCCATTTTTTCCTGACAGCTGTCTTTTCTTCGTCAGAAATCACCCTGACCGGTTGTATTCCGCCATATATTACAGATATTCTGCTCCCATTGACTCCATTATCGATCATATTCTGCTTTGTAGCACCGGATACTGCTACTATGCCGTCGCTGAGCCAATTATTCAGGAAGGCGCCGGCAAGCTTCTTTATCCCGGCTTTCCTGCTGTCGATACAATGCTTTGTGTTGATTATCCTCACTCCGGCCATTTTCGCAGCAAGCCTTGCAGACAGTGATGCATGGGTATGAACAATATCAGGCTTTTCATTTCTGAATATCTTCAGAAGCAATCCGACAGCCGATGCATCAAAGGATCTGTCATTGATGCCTTCAACAGCTATGGCCTCGAATCCAAGGCTCCGGACTTTGTCAACCAGCAGGCTTCCCTTTGGAAGCACCACCTTTATTTCAAAGCTGCTCCTATCTGCCGCACTGAGCAGATTAAGCAGCCATACGCCTGCTCCGCCGATCTTCATATCGCTTAGTACATGTATTACTCTGATCATATTTCAAGCACCTCGTTATCCTTTGAGATGATACCCTTTGCTATCATTCCCAAGGCAAGCATTACCCAGAAGGTAAGAAGCACCCTGTTGTTGTACCAGATATTTTCTACCATTCCCTGGGCCAGATATCCTGCCATTCCTGAAGCGGCGGCGATCATAAAGGTCGATATGAATTTATCCCTGGTCTTGAAGAAGCCTGCAAGCAGCGTCTTATAGTATACCACTATCATGGCAAAGAACATAAGGAAGCCTGCGATCCCGGTCTCGATCAGCAGCTGTATGTAAATATTGTGGGAGTGATGCGCATATGCTGCATTGAGGGAATACTTGGGATATATGAGCTTGAAGGGCTCCAATCCCAGGCCTATTCCCGAGGCCCAGTAATCTCCGGCCAGCTTGAGCGACCCGATCCACACCGATATCCTGTAGGAAGAAGATGTATCGGAAAGGTTGCCGATACTGGTAAACCTGTTTATTACCGAAGGAGGCAGCACAAAAGGCAGCAGCAGAAGTCCTATTATCCCAAGAACTATGAACCTCCTGTCCCTGAGCACCGCAAAAAGTGCAAAGGCAAGCATCAAACCTATATATGCGCCTCTGGAATATGTATAAACAAGGCATACAAGCATTATTCCCGTCAAACCCAGGGTAACAAGCTTTGAAATCCAGCCCTTCTGCCCCCAAAGCATGGCTATAGCCACAGGTATTATGAGAACAAGATATTCTCCCAGTACATTGGGGTTTTCAAAGGTGGAACCGACACGTGCCTTGATATCCTCAAAAAGTGTCGTATCGACCCATGCTTCAGCTGTGGCGCCTACCGTCTTCAGCTGGTACAAGCCGTAAAGGGATGCAACGGCAGTGGACGCAACCAGCAGCGCCAGCAAGCCGTAAAGCTGCTTCCTGGTCTTTACGGTGTTCACCAGTATGAAATAGAACAATATGTAGGCTGCATATATTGAAAGGGAGAAAACGCTGTTGCCCGGTGTATATGAGGTTATGCTGCTGTAGAAAAGTACGATTCCAAACAGTACCACAAAATAATCCAGGATGGTCACCCTGAAGCTCATGGTTTTGTTCAGGAACAGCCTTATTCCATAGGATACTGCCGTAAGGAGTATAAGCCCGAGAATAGCTATTGTCGGAGCAAGAGGGATAAGGCCTATGACCGCAAACACTCCCACTTCATATCTCCACAATACCAATACCGCACCTATAATACCTCCGGCAACCATAATAAAGGTCATCGGCGCCAGAAGATATGCCAGCAGCCCAAGCAATGCCCCGGCTGCTGCTGCGGTCAGCTCCATACCCCTGGAGGTAAGGCTTCTCCGCCTGGAACATACTGTAGTATCAAAGGGTATATCCTCCGACATTATAAAATAGTCATAAACTATACTTCCCGCTATGCTGCCCTTCATAAGCGCTTTCACAGGCCTGTCGATCAATATCATTGACGCGCCTGCAAGCATCAGAGCCAATCTTACCAGACCCATCGCTCCTAAACTCATGGCTCCATTACCGGCTGCAAGCTCCAGCAATCCTTGTACCGCAGCAGAGGTCAGAAAAAGCAGTCCATATACCCTTATGCTTATATTGAACAGGTTTTCCAATACTCCTCTGATGCAGTTCAAAGCCGCGCTTCCCCTCAACGCACTGTTTGCCCTATCTGCAAGCCTGCCGGAAGCATAGCCGAAAAGCCTGAGGGGTGAAGCAAGCGCTTTGAACACAACGCTCCGCTTCCATAAAAATGCAATGCTCCACTCCCTGTTAAAAAAGCTGAGTATGCTGCTGTTTGCTGCGAAATTCCCGAAGCTCAGCCTTAACCTCTTTAAGGCTGTGAAAAAAACGCTGTATTCAGAGCAGGCAAATAACCTTCTGTAAATATTTACAATAGTCCCAAGTATGAGACTGTCTCTCATGTTTTCACTTCCCAACACCTTATATTGGAACCAAATATTCCTATGATTCACCTTATTATATTATTATTGCCATGCAAATGTAAAGTATATTAGCCCGTATAAAAAACATATGGGCGGGTGCCGGAACCCGCCCATCGCCAATTATTGTAAGGTATATGAGCCTTTTATTATAAGAAAAGACTTGTCTGCCAGAGCTTTTACCCCTCTTCCGTCCCCCCTTGAAGCTATCAGCATGTGGTTCATCAGTATTTCCTCTGCATTTTTCAGGTCCTTTGCCGAGGTAATATCAGAAAGGCCTCCGTTTTCACCGTAAATAGCAGAGAACTTGCCTGACCTGGGTATTATTTCCGCACCTTCGCCGGCTATCAGTATCTGATTCTTCTGCAGCTCAACCACTTCAAACCTTCCCGAGCCGCCGGCCCCTCCATTTTTGACAGCCTCAGTGAGCTCCGCAAGCTCGGCCTTAAGCTTGGCTATTTCCTGATCCCGTGCGGCATCAGTGTTGTTTGCCTTTTCTATCAGGGTGTCGATATAATACTTTATTTGCTCCGATTTCTGCTCTACATAGCTTTGTGTAACTATGGGATCCTGTTCAGAACCTGGCGTCACTCCGTCTGCCGCACTTATAACCACTGCAGACAGTACCAGTATAGCTGCAAGCAATACTGCAATCCCCGTTTTCCGACCTCTACTGTTTACCATCCTGATTCTCCTCCACTATAAGATACAATAAAATGCAAGATTTTCTAATGCTGTATATATTTCGCCAAATATCGCAAAACTCCTGTATATGTTACAAATTTGTAATGTACACCGGCCCCAAAGCTAATGCCGGGCAAAATTGCCCGGCATCTCTTCAGACTTTTCTATTTTCCAGAGCACTTACTACACTGGTTACAATCAATATTGCAATTATTACCTCGGGTATACCGTTTGCTATGCCTATCCCGAAGATCACCTTCCTTGCAACTTCGACAGACTGCCCCAATGCCTTCACAAAGCTCTCGGCATATATCAGATATATCATACCCAGGACAAGTCCGGTATTGGTCAGGGTTCCCACCACAGCAGCCATTACGATATCCAGGGCTTTGTTCTTAAGCCTTTTATTGCTGAAGAATGCCATTGCTGCCGTCAGGGCTATCAATGCAATATTCATCAATATCAGCCATATGCTGTGGGAGGCCTTTATGCCGCCGTATATACCATAGCCCAGGTATCCTATTATTGCTATCCACAGCAGGTTCAGCAAGACCAGAGTCTTTTGGTTTCCCAGGCCCTTCAAGGCCTTATATACATAATAGGCCGTGATGCCTATCAGTACCCTCGGTACTACCGAAACCAAAGGATTCAGAAATACAAAGGATACGGGGGTCGGGCTGGCGACTGCCTGAAAAATACTGAACAGTCCGAATATCAGGCCTACGATCCCGCCTACCACAGGTCCCTCAAGTATCGCCCCTATTATCACCGGAATGTGCATAATAGTTGCTCTTGTGGGCCCTACAGGTATAAAGCCCAGTGGAGTCATCCCCAGAACAATAGATATGCTTCCAAGGATACCTACGACAGCCATTTTTCTCACATTGAGAGTTTTTCCCTTTAACATTTTAATACCTCCGCTCTAGTTCCTATTTGGATACCAGTCGTAAAACATATTCTGTTTTAGCTATATATCCAGTCCAGCTCATTTATGATGCTGGCTTCAAATATATTATAGTTAAAACCTGATAGAAAAACAATAAAAACTATATATCTTTACAAGAATATAAGCCGTGGCAGGAGCCTGCACTTATTACCGCATTTGTTATTGCCCTTGACATCGCCTCGGCTGCCATGGTGCCGATAAGATTTATATCTCCCGGTATCTCATTGGTGGCCATAGCAAATATCGTATCACCGTCCAGCATGGTATGTACCGGGTTGATGGACCTGGCAAAACCGTTATGCGCAAGCTCCGCAACCTTATTTGCCTCTGCCTTGGTCAATATCCCGTTGGTTGCCACTACTCCTATTGTAGTATTGCTCATATTGAAGCCGGCAGATCTGCCTTCTTTTTTCATTATCTCGTATGTATTCAGCAGCTTCCTGTTTTTATAATCATATACCCCGGCTATCTGCATACCTGTTTCATAGTCGTAAATATCCCCGAAGCTGTTTACAGACACCAGCGCAGATACTACAAGCTCCCCTGCCCTTATCGACGCGCTTCCCAGCCCTGATTTCATGGTGCCGGAGGGGCCATAGATTTTTCCGATGGTCGCTCCCATTCCACAGCCGATATTTCCCTGCCTGCTTTCTTCAAAAGAGGCGCTTTGTGCCGCAGCATAGCCCATTTTTATATCCGGCCTGATCCTGTGATCTCCGAGACCCAGGTCAAAAATTACCGCAGAAGCAACTATAGGCACTTTGGTTACGCCCACATCAAAGCCCGCTCCCTGCTCCTCCAGGTATCTCATTACGCCGGAAGCAGCCTCAAGTCCGAAGGCGCTTCCTCCCGCCAGCACCACTGCATGGACCTTATCCACAAGCTTATCAGGCTTGAACAGGTCCGTTTCCCTGGTCCCGGGTGCAGAACCCCTTACATCCACTCCTCCGGTGGCACCCTTTTCACATATAACCGCAGTACAGCCGGTCATACCCTCCTCTGACTGGCTGTGACCCACCTTTATCCCTTTTACATCCGTAATATATCCTTCATACATTTTTAACGGCATGATGCTTTTACCTCCTCCGTGAGCTTCTATAACCACTCTATACTTGTTTTATCCGCCTGACAATACCCAGACGGCACACTTTTGATAATCCTGTGGAAATATAATATAATAAGTATAGTTAAGGAGGTGCGGTTCGTTGAAGATATATACAAAAACAGGAGATAAGGGTACTACTTCGGATGTCCTGGGAAACAGGGTATCAAAGGGAGCTGCCAAAATCGAGCTGCAAGGCTCGATAGATGAGATAAATGCCGGTGTCGGCTACATGAGGGCGTTGCTGAAGAAGCTTGATTTGGGTAATTCCCTGATGGATATCGATAAAGCCCTGCAGGATGTGCAGTATGCTTTATTCAGGATCGGCGGCGATGTATCCTCCGATTTCAGCCAGAATTATATCAAAGAGCCTGATATAGAAGCCCTTGAGCGGGCTATAGATGTCATAGACAATGCTGTCGGACCCCTGGAAAGCTTCATCTACTACAGCGGCAATGATGCGGCAGCCTACTGCCATGTGGTAAGAAGTGTTGTCAGAAGAGCCGAAAGAGTGTTTGTAAGGTTTATGGAGGGCAAGGAATACACCCAGGACTACCAATATATAAACCGGCTGTCCGATTATATGTTCTCCATGTCCAGGTATATAAATTTCCTGGATGGAGTACCTGATGAAGCTATGAAGCTGAAATAACAGAAATCTTCTGGTGCTGAATTGCTTCTCCATTTGGAAAGGAAATATTATAATGAAAAAGAAGATAATAATCGGTATCTTAGCAGCTATCTCTATATTATCTCTTGCGGCTTGTAGCAATCCGCCCCAAAAGCCCGACATGTATATTGAGAAAGCAGAACTATCACAACAAGAGGAAAATATAGCGAAATTGCTTGGAGACAATAGCGATCAGCTTATCTATGATTTTAAATTAGATGACACGATACAAAGTGTTCAAATCAATACATACCGGTTGATAGATGGTAAATGGCAAAGGATTTCAGGCGGAGGGGGGCGGCAATTCTCCGATGACAAGGGCAGACTTGCTCTTGATTTCGAAAATCTTGCCGAGGGGGTAAGGATAGCATTACAAAGCGAACATAACAGTGGCTCAACAAAGTATTCTGCTGAGCCCTCTGAAGAATTTGCGGGGATGGGGCGGGCAGCCTCTATATTAAATGATTTAACTGAAATAACTTATGAAAAGGAAATCCCTTTGGTGGTACAAATTTTGACTGCTCAGAATTCAATTAGCTCATACAATGTTGAATATTTTTTTAAACCCGATGAATATGAGAAACATGGTTATGAACATGTTTATGCTATAACAATTCTATTTAGCCAAAAAACAGTTGGAGAATTAGATATGCCAAATTAACATTACTAGAAATCAGAAGTGGATAATTCATTTACAACTAAGCTTGAATCTTCTAATCTGTATAATACAGGATATAATGTTCCCCGCTTTCGGCAAGGCCATAACATGGCAAAAACTCAGCCAGACAAGGGGCGAGTGGTATTTTGCTGACGCAAAATCTCCACTCTTAACTCTTGACTGGCTGGATATGCATAGAGTCCTGATTTGCACTTTCTTTTACTAATTTATCTTCTCAGTTATAGTTGTTTTCGTCAGACCGGTAAACAATTTCTCCGTTAGGTGCTATTATGTTCACTTGTTCAAAATAGGGTTCTCTTTGCACATTAGAACCTCCTACAAAGTGCATTACCAAATATTCATGAGTAAATCCCAAACTATCTACAGCTACAACATTAGAAGTGAGGATTTGTCCATTATTTATAGAATATTTATCGTCAATGTCAAGCATGAATGCTCCGCCTGATCCACTCTCTTTTTCCAAGACTACGGGCGTTTCTTTTATGATTTCATCATCCACTTTAACCACATATTTTATATCGATAAAGGGGTTATTCTCCTGTGATGGCTTATAATCGATATCAAGATTTCCTTTTACACGATATTCATTTGATCCGTAGGAAGATTGTCCGGAAAAACGGGCAAAAATATAGGGAAACACTTGCTCTTTTATACTTGATGCGCTCAAGCCTTTGTGTTCTTCAACGTTTTTTACGCCATTATCTTCCACAATAATCTTCGGTGAAATGCTATCCGATATCTCAAAATTTTTAGTGGTGAAATACTGCAACCCTGATTTCTCAAGTTGGACAATCTCTCCGCTAAAATCAAGAGATACCGACATAGTTTCCGTTACTGTCTTTGGCTCTATCGTAAATGTAATTGGTACAGTGAGCGTACTAACATCCAGTTTTCCTACTTTTACAGAGGTGTTGTGAATTAAGCTTGCCTGGGCCTCTAATTTTTGGTCTACATTCTGATAGATGGAGTTAATTTGACTATTCAAGCGGTCTTTAACAG
>JAEXXN010000596.1 GCA_023405875.1 Bacillota bacterium
TGAGCTGGCAGATATTATTAAAATAGATTTTATGTCCTCAAGCAATATTGAAAAAAGAGAGGTCGTGAACCGCTTTAAATATAGAGATATAAAATTCCTGGCGGAGAAGGTCGAGACACAGGACGACTTTCAAGAGGCCCAAAGCTTGGGCTATACATATTATCAGGGATATTTCTTCTGCAAGCCGATGATTTTATCCGCTCAGAATATTTCCGGCAACAAGCTGGTCCATATGCGGCTTATTGAGCGCGCAAATTATCCCGATGCAGATTTTAACGATATTGCTGATCTGGTTCTGCAGGATGTCTCACTTTCGTACAAGATTCTCCGGCTTGTGAATTCATCGGCCTTTAGCTTAAGAAGCAAGGTAAAATCCATCCATCATGCTCTGGTTATCCTCGGAATGAAGGAAATACGCAAGATGATTTCCTTAATAGCCTTGCAAGAGCTGGGAGATGACAAGCCTAACGAGATCATCAGGCTTTCTCTGATACGAGCTAAATTTGCAGAGCTTCTGGCAGGAAATTCTTTTTTGGAAACCCGCAAAGAGGAATGCTTTTTATTAGGACTGTTATCTACCCTGGATGTGCTGACCGACCGGCCGATGGAGGAAGCGCTGAATGAGATTGCGTTGTCTGAGGATATATCCATGGCACTCCTTAAAGGGGACGGTAAGCTCGGAAGCCTTTATCAGCTCATCCTGTCGCAGGAGCAGGGAAAATGGATGCTGTGCAGTGCCTATGCCGACATTTTGGGTATAAATGTAAATAAAATTACCGAGCTTTATGTTGAAGCGCTGAACTGGGTTAAAGCTATGTAGCGGTCAACCCCGTACAATTCTGAAGCATATAAGCTATTATTTTATGATATAATTATTTATATAATAAAAGTATGTATATAACAAACCTCTGTAATGACTTTATATATTTAAGGAGTAGCCATGAATACAGTCAGTATTGTCAGATGCCGGGACTATGATTTTGAGAATGTGAAAAAAGCAGTATATGAAGCCTTGGATGGTATTGAAGCAATAAAGAGCAGTATAACAAAAGGATCAAGGGTACTGGTAAAGACAAATCTGCTTATGCGGAAAAGTCCTGAGGAGGCGGTTACTACGCATCCTGCGGTGGTAGAGGCGATAGTGCGCTATCTTCAGGATATGGGCTGTGAAGCAGTAATCGGAGACAGTCCCGGAGGACCCTTTACCGAGTGGAGCCTGAAAGCTATCTATAAGGCCGCGGGGATGGTGGAGGTGGCCGAAAGGACCGGCTGTAAGCTGAACTACGACACCTCGGCGGTTGAAATATCCAATCCCGGAGCTAAAAGACTGAAAAACATGCAGATAATCAGAATTGCCAGAGAGGTGGATTTTGTCGTATCTGCCGCCAAATTAAAGACTCATGGAATGATGACATATACCGGAGCAGTGAAAAACCTGTTTGGGGTGATTCCGGGACTGGTAAAGGCGGATTATCATATGAGACTGAACAGCATAGACAACTTTGCAGATCATCTTGTTGATATATGTGAAGCAGTGCAGCCGGTTTTTTCTATTATTGACGGTATAGACGGCATGGAAGGGGATGGGCCCTCTGCGGGAGAGAAAAGGCATGCAGGGCTTATTTTAGCTTCGGACAGTCCTTATGCACTTGATGGGGTGGCCTCAAAGCTGATTGGAATTGACCCTGCAATAATACCGACCATAAAAGCAGCCTCCGAGAGGAATCTCTATGATGGGAATATGAAGAATATAAAGATAAAGGGTATACAGCCTGAGGAAATACATATTGAGCCCTTCAAGCTGCCGAAGTCGGTAAATGTCAATTTTGTAGGAGGACGCGTTCCACGGGTTGTAGAAAAAATGATACTGAACAATCTGAGGCCCAGACCTGTATTTAATTATGAGCTGTGCGTATCCTGCGGAGACTGCAAGCGGAGCTGTCCTCCCGGAATCATAGATATGAGCAGCGGCAAGCCGGTGCCGGACCTGAGCAAATGCATAAGATGCTTCTGCTGTCATGAGCTGTGCCCCAAAAAAGCTGTGGATATCAAAAAGCACTGGTTGTATGAAAAGGTCTTGAAGAAGTAAAACGGAGGGTTTGTCGTGATACTTAAAGAGCTGAGAGAAAAGGTCATAGAAATTGCATTGAAAGCCCAGAGGGAAAAGCTGATTCCCCTTACTATGGGAAATTTCAGCGCCAGAGACAAGCGTACCGGGCTTATATGCATCACTCCAAGCGGCATGAGCTATGAGCTGTTGAAGGCTGCGGATATTGTCGTAATGGACTCGGAAGGTAATATTGCCGAAGGCGGAAGGAAGCCCTCCATAGAAGCCCCGCTCCATTGTGCGGTATATCGCAGAAGAAATGAGGTATTTGGAGTATCCCGTACTCATTCGGTATTTGCTACTGCATGGGCTGCCTGCAACGAAAGCATCCCGGTGGTGGTTGCGGAGCTGGCGGCGCTTATAGGGGGGCCTGTGGAATGTGCGATTTACAAGCCCATGGGATCGCTGGAGCTGGCTGAAACTGCCGCTTTGAGGCTTATGGATAAAAATGCGATACTGCTTGCAAACCATGGGGTGCTGGCGGTAGGGCATGATATAGACACAGCCTTTGCAAACTCCGTTGTGGTTGAGGAGGGAGCCAAGATCGCTTTTTATGCAAGACAGATAGGCGTCATGAAGCTGATACCTGAAGAGGAATGCCGGTCCCTGAGAAAAAGCAACCAGGAGAAATACGGGCAGAAATGAATTTCCACTTGAGGATAATGAGTAAGTATGATATTATGTAAATAATAATTTGGAAACGAGGTGTCAATGTGGGTATTGGATTTATAAGATTCCGCCATTTAGTTTAATATCAGATAACTAAATAAAATAAGGTGATTGACCTGAAGTATGAGGCTTATTTTCAGTACCTTGTTTTGGATTCTTAAAATGAACATCCATACACGCATTTGATACATTTTTATTGATAGACGCCGGGAGTAATTCTGCCCTGCTGCAGTTTTTTGGCGTAAAAATCTATTATTGTATTTAAAGGCTCAGATGAAGGATATTCATTTGCAGCCTTTTTTGCTGTCCCATAGTAATGTTTGTCTTAGGAATCCGTTGTATATAGTTGTTTAGGAGGTGTAGAAATGATTATCAGAGCTAATGTATTTTATATAAGGATCAGGGAATAGCGGCGGTTCATGACAAATTCCTTTAAATCAGGGCTCGGAAGGTCATGAATCCTTGCTGCAATAAATAGAATTTAAAGGAGAAGTATATATGGAAAATAGAGATAGAGCACTTTTAATAGGTGTGGATACAAATAAACATATCAGCTTTGAAGCCGCAATGGAGGAGCTGGGGAACCTGGCCATGGCCTGCGACCTGGAAGTGGCAGGCACGCTGGTACAGAAGCTTAAGACAGTTAACCCCGTATATTATATGGGATCAGGGAAGCTTAGAGAAGCTGTTTCGTTGATTTCTGAACTGAAGGCTGAGGTGCTTGTATTCAATAATGAGCTTTCACCCTCGCAGTTGCGGAATCTGGAGAAGGAATTTGAATGCAGGATCCTGGACAGGACGGCTTTGATCCTGGAGATATTCGCCAGGCGTGCCAGGACAAAGGAGGCCAAGCTCCAGGTGGAGGTAGCCCGGCTGCAATACCGGCTTCCAAGGCTTATCGGATCAAACGAATCCCTTGGGAGGCAAAGCGGAGGCGTAGGAACAAAAAACAGGGGTGCAGGAGAGACAAAGCTGGAGCAGGACCGGAGAACCATACAGCGGAAAATAGTCG